>NZ_JUMS01000145.1:0-207 GCF_001059415.1 Enterobacter sp. 940_PEND | reverse complement strand
GTGATCTGATCCTTCAACTCAGCAAAAGTTCGATTTATTCAACAAAGCCGTTCTCCGGGTAGAGAATCATTTTCAGTATGGTTTACCGGTACGGGAATGAAATAAGAAAGGGCTGGCTGGCGCGTAGGACGTGTCTTTCACGCCGCAGGCAAAAAAAATCGGCACTGTTGCAAAGTTAGCGATGAGGCAGCCTTTTGTCTTATTCAA
>NZ_JUMS01000144.1:0-13013 GCF_001059415.1 Enterobacter sp. 940_PEND | reverse complement strand
TTAACAGTCCGCCGTTCTACCGACTGAACTACAGAGGAATCGTGTGAACGAGGCGCATAGTAGCGACCTCGGTACGCCTTGTCAAAGGGTGAAAACGCACTTTTCTTTCGTTTGCCGACAATTTCAGCAAATCGCTGATTTTATAGCAAATTCGCGTTGAAATTACACAGCAAAATGCGCCGCCCGCAGGCGGCGCTCAGGATCAGAACAGTACGGAGTAGTTCAGACCAAAGGTACGTCCGCGGCCTTTATAGGTATACAGCCCCGGTGCACCGTAGGTTGGGCTATACAGCCCCGGCGCGCGCTGGCCCCAGGCGGTGGTGTAGTCTTTGTCCAGCAGGTTTTCCACGCTGAAGCTGACCTTACCCACCGGCAGGGCGTAGCTGCCCAGGAAGTCGACCGTGTTATAGCCATCGATCTTCTTGCCGTCGGAGTCTGACACGTCAAAGGTCTGCGTGCTCTGTACGCGCAGGGTCCAGTCGCCCGGCGCCCAGTTGACCCATGCGCTGGCTTTCGACGGGCTGGCGCTGTCGACCGTCAGCTTCTCCCATTTCCCGTTTTCGCGGGTTTCAGACTTGATAGCGTTAAAGTTCGCACCGGTGCTCCAGTCGCTGTCGGTGAAGAAATAGTCCACCTGACCTTCCACCCCGTAGATACGACGCTTGTCGTCTTCCAGGTTGATGGTCATATCCGTCTTGTTGATGGTGATGGTTTTATCCGAGAGCGAGTAATACGCCGCGACCTGCGTGCGCAGGTTATCGCCGGTATAACGCCAGCCCAGCTCGTAAGCGTTGACCTTGATACCGTCCAGCGCCGAGTCGTTCACGTTGACGCTGTTCAGCAGGCGATAGTGACCGTTGCTGAGCTGATAGGTGCCGGAGCCGTAATACTTCGCCAGGTCCGGAATTTCAAAGCCCTGGGAGAAGTTAAACCACAGCTGCTGCTGTTCGGTCAGGCGACCGAGGATCCCGGCGTTAAACAGGAAGTTGTTGTAATCGGTTTTCCCGCCCGGCACCGCGTCGGCGGAGGTGGCTTTCCCGGTGGCGATGGCCTGCTGCTGGGTGTAACCGACAAAGTCGTCCACCTTGTTCTCGGTGTACTGATAACGCACGCCGCCGCTCAGGGTGATGGCGTCAATGTCGTAGCTGGCCTGCAGGAACGGGGCGAGGTTGGTGATGCTGTAGCCCGGGTAACGGCCCACGTTGTAGGCGTTATCCAGCTCCATGCCGCCGCTCGCCGCAGCCTTGCTCAGGTTAAAGAACTGCTGGTTGGCATCGAAGGTTTCGTGGTCGGCATCCACACCCCAGGTCAGCGTCAAATCGTCCACCGGCTTGCTGTTCAGCGTCAGCTTGCCGCCGTAAAAATCGGTTTTCTGCTGGGACGCGCCGATGCTGCTCACCACGCCTTTGGTCAGGGTCGGGAACGGATAATAGGTCAGGCTCTCGTCGCGATAGTAAATCTGCGCGACCAGATCCTGGCCCCAGAAGTCGGTATTGGAATACTGCAGGTTAATCAGATGGCGCTCGGTACCCGGTACGCGGTCAGAATCGAGATTATCTTTGTTGTACGCGGTCGCATCGCCCGTTACCGCCGAGAAGTTCTTACCGAGATACAGCCCATGCTTGCCGTCGGACTCGCTCTTGTAGTACTGCGTCGTCAGCTGCAGCTGCTGACGATCGTCAATGTTGATGGTGCCTGTGCCCATCACATCAATACGGTCGGAATACTGGAGACCGGTCTGGGTGTTATCGATAATCACCTCGTTGCCTTTGCCGTCATACCAGCCGCCGTAGCGCTGATACGACACCGACAGACGACCGGAGGCGTTGTCGTTGCCGCCGCTTACGGCTGCCGACACGTTCTCATCGTGATCGTTGTGGCTGTTAAACCCGCTTTTTGCTCCGGTCTGGAACTCAACCTCGGTATCCGGCTGGCCCTTTTTGGTGACGATGTTCACCAGGCCGCCGGTGCTGCCGCCGCCGTAGAGCGAGGTGGCGCCGGAGATCACTTCGATACGGTCAATGTTGAACGGATCGATAGAGTCCAGCTGGCGGCTGTCGCTGCGGGACGAGTTCAGGCGAACGCCGTCCACCATCACCATCATGGAGCGGCCGCGCAGGTTCATGCCGTAGTTAGTACGGCCCTGGCTGCTGACGTCCATGCCCGGGATCAGCTGCGCCAGCACTTCTTTAATCTCTTTCCCGCCCTGAACCTGCTGCTCAATTTCAGCTCGCTCGATGACCCAGGTGGTCTGCGCCATCTCGGCCACGCTGCGGTGCGCGCGGCTGGCGGAGACAACGATATTTTCTTCCTTTTGTTCTTCCGCCCACGCAGAGGTAGAAAGCATTGCAAGCAAGCAAGGATTTAAAACCCAAAGATGAGAACGTTTCATTGTTATGTTGATCCTGATTGTGTGTGTCAGTACTCGGTGGTTTTTGCTAATGATTTAAAAACCGGGCTGCTGTCCGGGCTGGTGGTGGTGCGCCAGTGGATAACGCCGGGTGTGGTGGCCAGCTCAAACGGCTCGTCGGCGTGCGCGCGATTAAGAATTCGCGCCGCGCGCCAGGCCATCAGGCTGAGCTGGGGTTCGGCAATGCCGAGACGGTGCATCCCGGCGTTCACGGCGAACAGGCGGTTGCTCTGCGGACCGTCCCATTCGAGAGTGAAATCATTGTTAATGCAGAAGGCTTCGTCCGTGTCCAGATGCAGGCGGTGAGACAGCGGCGCGAGGAACGCGGGCTGCACGGCGCGGTAGCCGGTGGCGAAAATCACCACGTCGCTATCCAGCTGCTCGCGGCCGCCGTCGAGGTGATGCTGAATGCTCAGGCGATGTCCGTTTTCCTGGCGCGTCAGGGCCGTCACCGAGCGGGACGGCATCAGGTGCGCCCAGGGTTTTTCACGCAGCACTTCGAAGCGGTGGTACATGGCGCGGTAAATCGCCAGCAGGGACTCGGTGGTGATGCCGTCGGAGGTCATCTTCTGCTCGTGCAGCATCTGACGTCGGGCCTCTTCGCCCAGCGTGGAGAAGCTGTCCACGTACTCCGGCGTGAAATACTCGTTGGCAAAGGCGGCTTCATCCAGCGCGTTGTAGTTATTACGGCGCGATACCCAGTTCAGGCTCAGCGGCTGGCCCCATTCGCCGCGGAAGATATTCAGGAACAGGTCGGCCCCGCTCTGGCCGCCGCCGACGACGGTGACGCGCTTGCCGGTTAGATCCGGCGTGCGCAGCATCATCTCGCTGGCGTGGAAACAGGTATCGTCCTGCGTCGTAACGCAGTCAGGCAGGTTGATCTGTTTGCCAATCCCCACGCAGACGTGGCGCGCCAGGAAGCGGTCGCGCTGGGTCACCACCTCAAACAGGCCGCTTTTCTCATCAAAGCTCACCTGCTGCACCTGCTGGCTGAAGGACAAGTTGGTGAGGTTTTCCGCCGCCCAGCACAGGTAGTCCGCAAACTCCTCGCGGGAGACGGTGCGCTGCTCGGTGGTCAGGAAGCGGTAGAACTTTTTGCGCTGCACCAGGTAGTTCAGGAAGCTGTGGCGGTTGGTGGGCTCCACGGCGCTGACCAGATCCTTCAGGAAGCTGGTTTGCATGTGGCAGTCCGGCACCATCATTCCCGGGTGCCAGGAGAAGTGCGGTTTACGCTCAAGGAACAGCGAGCTAAAGCCGTCCAGCCCTTCGGCCAGAGCGGCGATGCTAAGGTTAAACGGGCCAATACCAATGCCGATGAAATCATAGGTTTTCATTGCGCTGACTCCCGGGAGACGAGAAAAAGAGGGTTATCAAGATCGGTGACATAGTTCGGCAGCATGCGGCTGCCGCCGTCGTGTTCGGAGAAGGTCAGTTTGACCGGGTTGAGGATCACGCGAATAATCTGCGGCTTGAAGAGATCGAATTTGGCGAAGCGCTCTGCCAGATCCGGGTGCGCCGCCATATACTCCCGTAAAACTCCGGCCAGAATCTGGTAGAAGCGCGTTTCGCTCACGCCGCATTGCAGGGTGAGGCGCGAGATAAAGCGCAGCACCGTCACAAAGTTGCCGGTTTGCAGGTCGTGAATGATGTAATCCGCGCTCAGGCGCGCCGTGACGGCCTTCACCTGCTCCGGCAGGCTCTGGGCCTGCGGGAAATCCTCATCCACCAGGCGCATATCGCCCTGGAAATCCTTCAGCAGGATGCGCTGCGGGACGTAATCCTTCATCACCAGCGTCACGTTCTGGCCGTGGGCGATCAGCGCCACGCCGTAGCGGCAGAGCAGGTGATAGAACGGGATCACCGTTGCCTCAAACAGCTTTTCCAGCCATGCGTCGGCGCTTAGCCCCGAGCGTTTAATCCACGCGTCGATCAGCGGGCGCCCGGCATTGTCGGTTTCCATCAGCGCGGCCATCAGCACCGCCTGTTCACCGTCTTCTAAATAACAGGACGGATTCTCGCGCCAGATCACCCCCAGCATCTCCTGATAGCGGTAGGGCGCTTTCGGCAATGCGGCATAGCCCGGATGCGACAGATAGCCGGCAGCGGGTTCGCCAAGCACCTGCGCGCCAGAGCGGATCAGCGTGGCGTCGGTGGCAAACTGCTGCTGAAGCCAGCGCGAGGCCAGCGGCCCGGCGGCAATGTATTTGCCCGGAATGCCCCGATAGCAGGAGGTGTTGTAGATGGTCAGCGGAAGCTTGATGTCATACGGCGCGCGACGGCTGGCGTTGGTGAGCGTGCGCAGGGACTGCTGCGCCAGATACTCGTCGCCAAATTCGCCCAGCTCAACCATCTCTTCGCGCGCCAGCTGCGCCAGGAAATGAATGGCAATCTTCTGCTGCCACTGCCACGGGTGCAGCGGCACCGGCAGCCAGCCGTCGTTGAGACCCAGCGCCTGCCAGCGGGCGTCAAAGCGGGCGCGCTCGGCGTTGTCCATGGCGCTCGCCAGCAGAGCGTTGATCTCGCAATCGGCGTCGCTGCTCCAGACCAGATGCTCCCGCTGAACGGCGACCCAGTGCAGGCGAAAACGTCCGCGATACTCGGGCGCGTACTGACGCAGCGCGTCCAGGCCCCAGCCGCGGCGACCTTTGTTGAAAATAAACTTCGGGTGACCGCTCATCAGACACTGTAATTCGTCCGGGTCGAGGTGGATCAGCGCGTCCGCGTCCAGCGCTTCACGCGCCTGCAGCAGCTGCATGTCGCCGCGCAGCGTGGCGTAGAGATCTTCCATATGCTCTGCCGTTTGCGCGTCGCTCATCTCCAGCACCGTCGCCAGCTGCAGCAGCGCGCTTTCCGCTTCGACGGCATCGCCGCTGGCGGCGATCAGGCTGTCCGGGTCGATATGCAGCCAGCCCCAGATCCCGCGCGCGGCGCGAAACTGCCAGGACTCGTTGCCCATGGCGATGCGCCAGCCGTCCGACGAAACCGGCTCAGCGCGCAGGGTGCGTTCGTACTCCAGCTCGGCGAGAATCTTTGCCACCATCTCGCGGTTCACTTTCTGCCAGAGCGCGTTCACAGTTCCACCTCGCTGAAGAAGCGGTGGCGCTGGCTCATGATCAGGCGCGAGCGCTTGTGCGGGAAGTCGAACTCTTTCACCGTCTCGAAACCGGCGGAGGCCAGATGGCGGAACAGGCGCTGGTTGTCGAAGCGCGGCTCGGCCACGATGCGCGCGGTGCGCGGTTCATCGAGATACAGATAGTGGCTCAGGCCGCGCAGCCAGCTGCGGATGTACTGCGCGCCGCGCCAGTTCTCTTCGCCCACCAGCATGTGCAGGCCGCGGTCAAACGGCTGCCAGCGGTAGTGGCGGCCAATGCGGTCTTCCGCCGCCCAGTAGAGCTCAAAATAGCCGAACGGCTGGTCGTCGAAGCAGCCGATAACCGGGTAGCAGTACGTCGAGTCAAGCTGACGGCGCAGGTAGCTTTCCTGCTCCGCCTGCGGGCCCGCCATCTCCCAGAAGGCGTTCACGCGCGGGTTGTTCATCCATTGGGTAAAGCGCGCGCCGTCCAGCGCCACGTCGACCACGCGGAAGCTGAGGGTGCGCTTAATTTGCGGATCGTAGCGACGGTATATTTCGCCCTGCGGGCGGTGAGGACGCAGCGGGAAGTACAGCTGACGGCTCTCATCAAACTGCATCCCGCCGCTGGCCTGCGGCCGTTCGCCTTTCAGCCACAGCGGCAGCTGCCAGAAGGTTTCGCGTGCCAGATAGTCCCCGTGGGCCAGGCTAAACAGCGCCTGCGCCTGGGGGTCATCCTGCCAGGTCGCCCAGGGCAGGGTAATGCCGGTCAGCGCGGGTGCGGCAACAAACAGCTGATCCAGGGCTTCGACCAGCCAGCCGTCCGGGAGCCCATTCAGACGCTCCAGCACCGCGCTGCCGTCGAGACCCAACGTCAGCGGCAGCGCGCGATCCGTTGCGGTGCAGCGAAAGCCGTAGCCGGAATGGACGATATTCGCGATTGCCATTACGCCTTCTCCTTGTAAAACGGGTTGCTAAAGTCGAAATAGATCACCGCCGGATCGGCGATGGTGTTTTCATTGCGATCGTGCAGGTAGCAGAAGAAGTTGCCTTTGCAGTTCCAGGTCGGGCTGTCGAGCACGTAGTCGAGGCAGCGGGTCTGCTTCGCCGTGCGGCGCAGTTCGGCCAGCGCGTCGCGCACGCGGGACATCAGGTTCTCCTCGCTGTCAAAACCGGCAGCGGCGAGGGCGGCGGTGACGGCAAGGGTAGAGTTCAGCAGCAGGTAATAAGGGAAGTAGCGCAGCAGCTGGCTCTCACCGAAGCGGTTTTCCACCTCCGTTTCGCCCGCTGAATTCAGCCAGGCTTCGGCCCCTTCGGTCCACGCGCTGCCCTGGCAGTCGCGGTAGATCAGCCCGACGGGGAAATCCTGCTGCATCTCAACGAGGATATTTTGCTGGTGCGCCAGCAGGACCAGACCGTAGTCCGCCTCGGCGCTGAACAGCGGGAGCAACACGCGGTCGCAATAGGCGTCCAGCCAGCAGCGGGCGGCCCGGGCGAGCGGTAAATCCAGACGCTGGCTCAGACGGCGCACCGCGGAAGCCAGCAGGCTGTCGCCGCCGTCCGGCGCGGCCTGGGTCAGGCTCACCAGCACGTTGGTCTGGGTGTCTGGCGTATCGAACAGCAGATTGACGCGCAGGGCCATCAGGCTCTCTTCCTGAATAACGCCGCTTTCGTCACGCAGCCCCGCCCAGCCGTCCTCCTGCATCACGCGCATGGTTGGGTAGCGAGCCTGTAAATCTTGCCAGCGTTCCGTTTTCGCCAGGCGCGCCAGGCGCATTCCGCGCTTAACCTCTTTGACCGACAGCGTGCGCACGGAGTTGGTCAGGCGCACGCTGAGGGAGAACTTAATCATGTCGCTGTTGGTTTCGCTGTACAGCGAGCGGGAGGAGCTGGTAGGCAGCCACTGCGCGCCCGCTTCGCCCAGATCCTGCAATGAACCGTTTTCCGCCAGACGCTGGCACCAGTCCTGCTCCAGCAGATAGTCGGCCTGCCATGGATGCATCGGCAGCAGCCAGCGGGTGTCGGTGAAGTGGCCGAGCAGCTCAGGCGCGCTCTGGGCCGCGAAGCGCAGCAGACGCTCGCGCAGGGAGACGTTCAGGCTGTCGCCGGCAACGAGCGTGCTCTCAACGGCAAACCAGCGCAGCGGGAAGCGGGAGGCGAAATCGGGCAGATAGCGACGCGCCTCGGTTTCGTTGAACGGCTCGTGCGACTTCGGTGCAGGGTGAAACGCGTGGCCGACCAGCAGCGCCTGTTCCGCGTCGGCAAACGTCAGCGGCTTATCGCGCAGGTTTGCCCAGCTGTGGCGCAGATCGATCGCCTGCCAGGTGTGCGCATGGCTTTCGAGAACGCGCTGCTTAAAACGCGCCAGCGTATCGGCATCCAGCGATCCTTTAACTGATGGTTTTTCAAGAATTAAATCAACCAGTTGGTCAAATGTGACGGCGTCACCGTCATCACTGTTGCTCTGAATAAGCGTTGCCGGGAAACGGTACTGGTGATGCTGGGTGGGAGAGAAATAGCGTACCGGAACACGAAGCGCCTGGGTTTGGGACAGCGGGATATGAATGTTCGGTAACGCATCCGCAGCGGTAGCGGGGAGATAGCGCCAGTCCTTCGTTTCGCGCAACAGGGCGTTTAAAAAACACTGGGCTGCAACGTCTGTACCGGCAGAGCGGGGCAGAGCACGCATAGATGTACCTCATTCCATGATTGATAATAATTCTCGTTATGATATTCATTCTGTTTACAGTCGCAACCATTTTTGCAATATTTGTTTTCATAAACTTCATAATTTCCACACATTTATTGACACTATGTTCACATTCTCATGCGCGCTGACTCAGAAACATTGACCGAAAACGCCGCCTCAAAAGCCAACTGGCCCCTGGCGTTATGTGCGGGTTTATTAGGTATCGGGCAAAACGGCCTGCTGGTGATGCTCCCGCAGCTGGTGACCCTGACCGGGCTATCGCTCTCGGTTTGGGCCGGGCTGTTGATGTTCGGATCCATGCTCTTTTTACCGGCCTCGCCCTGGTGGGGGCGCCAGAGCGAGCGGCGGGGGTGTAAGGCTGTGATGCTGGCCTCGCTGAACGGCTATTTGGCCAGTTTCGCCGTCATGGCGCTGGTGGTCTGGGCGATGGCGGCCGGAAGGCTGGATACCGTCTGGGGACTGGCGGGACTGATTCTTTCGCGTCTGCTTTACGGACTGACTGTATCGGGGCTGGTGCCTGCGGCCCAGACGTGGGCTATTCAGCGTGCGGGGCTGGAGAAAAGAATGGCGGCGCTGGCGACGATAAGCTCCGGTCTCAGCTGCGGACGTCTGCTCGGCCCGCCGCTGGCGGCGCTAATGCTCAGCGTCAGCCCGGTGGCGCCGCTCTGGCTGATGGCGATCGCGCCGTTAATCGCGCTGCTGCTGGTGCTTCGCGAAGCCGCAGACCCGCCGCTGCCGCCGGTGGCGCACCAGGCGACCCGCCTGCAGGCCTCGATGCTGCCGTTCCTGCTGCTGGCGCTGCTGCTGGCGGCGCTGGTGAGCCTGATGCAGCTTGGCCTGTCACCGCATCTTAGCCCCCTGCTGGAGGGCAACGCCCGGGAGATCAGCCATCATGTTGCGCTTCTGCTGAGCCTGGCCGCGCTGGCCACGCTCGCGGCGCAGTTTCTGGTGGTCCGCCCGCAGCATTTCACCCCGGTGACGTTGCTCTGCATCGCGGCGGTGCTGATGGTGGCCGGGCTTGGGCTGATGACCGTCGCGGGTTTAACGCTGTTCTACGTGGGGATTGTTATCACTTCACTCGGGGCGGCGATGGCCACGCCGGGCTACCAGCTTCTGCTGAACGACAGGCTGACCACCGGGAAAGGGGCGGGCGTCATCGCCACCAGCCACACGTTAGGCTACGGCGTCAGCGCGCTGCTGGTGCCCGTGGTGACGCGCTTTTACGGCGAGCAGTCTTTGACGGTGGCCGCGTGGGGAATGGCAGTGCTGTTTTTAGCGTTGAGCATAGGGGTACGGTCAACCGAGCGGACCCCTTCTGAAAAGCCTTAATGGATCTGGCGGGAGGAATGGCCGCCAGACTCCTCATTTTGCCGCAGACGCTGGAGCGGATCCTGCTGATAAAACTGGCAGAAACGCTGCCACAGCGCCGGGAAACGGGGCGCGAAGAGCTCGGGCGCGCTAAAGAAATATTCCGACAGCACCGCAAAGCACTCGGCCGGGTCGGTTGCCGCATAGGCGTCAATGCTGGCCGCGCTTTCGCCCACCAGGTCTATTTCATCCTGAATGTTATCCATAGCCGCGTGTAGATCGTGCTCCCAGCCCGCCACCTCGCGAAGCGGGATCAGCGGAACTCCGCTGGCGCGATCGCCGTTGCGGGTATCGAGCTTATGCGCCACTTCATGGATAACCAGATTAAAACCGGACGCATCGAACGAGTCCTGAATGTCGAGCCAGTTCAGGATAATCGGCCCCTGCTGCCAGCTTTGTCCGGACTGCACCACGCGCTGGTTGTGCACCAGCCCGATATCGTCCTGCCATTCGTCATCCACCACGAACGGCGCGGGATAGATAAGCACCTCGTGGAAACCGTCCAGCCACTCAATGCCGAGCTCAAGCACCGGCAGACAGAAAAGCAGGGCGATGCGCGCGTTTTTCAGGGGATCGAGTTCGAAACCCTGCAGTGGAACCAGACGTTTTTGCTGTAAAAAACGATCCGCCAGCTGAACCAGTTTCGCTTGTTCATCCGGCTTAAGATTAGCCAGAACAGGGATCGTCAGCGCGTCATCCCATGGCAGCGCCATATCCCGGCCAGCTTCATTCGTTTTCCAGGGCCACTTTATCATCGCTTTGCTCGCAAACTCGTTACTTGAACAAAAATGGGAAAGTCAGGTTTGGTTAAGATGCCAGAAAATCGCTCACTGCGACAATTCCAGCCTGAATAAACTATCATTCGTACGTAGCGGTGGGTAGCGGTTTACGGGCATCACCTTCATTTTGTGAAGTCTGTCGTAGCCTTAACCCACAGGTTCAGTGAAGAAATCAGTACGGTATTGAAAAGATGAGCGATTTCAAAGGTAACAAGCAGAGCCTGCCCAGCCGTGCGTGCGCGCACTGCCAGCGGCCTATGACGTGGCGCAAGAAATGGGCGAAATGCTGGGATGAGGTCAAATACTGTTCCGAGCGCTGTCGCAGGAGCCACCGTTGACCGAACTGCGCCTGATCCTCGGCGATCAGCTTAATCCGCACCACAGCTGGTTTGATGCCTGCAATCCAAATGTCATTTACGTGATGCTGGAGCTGCGGGCAGAAACCGCGTACGTGCTTCATCACGCTCAGAAAGTGATCGCCATTTTTGCGGCCATGCGCGCGTTTGCCACTGCGTTAAAGGAGAAGGGGCATCGGGTGAGGTATGTCCGGCTCTCTGACGACTCAAACCGCGGCGCGCTGGAAGACAATCTCAACGCGCTGGTCGCGCATTACGGCGCCGACAGGGTGATATGGCAGGAGCCCGACGAATGGCGCCTGGATACGCAGCTCCAGGCGTGGGCGAAAGCGGCGTCCGTCGAAACGGCCTGCGTCAGCAGCGAGCATTTCTTCACTACCCGTGAACAGGTGAGCGCGTTCTTTGCGACGCGCAAAAGCTGGCGAATGGAGTACTTTTACCGGGAAATGCGTCGTCAGCACGGCGTACTGTTAACCTCAGAAGGCGAGCCGGAAGGGGGGAAATGGAATTATGATGCCGAAAACCGCAAACGCTGGTCCGGCGAGCCGCCCGCACCGGAGGATTCGCGTCCGCGCCACGATTATTCAGCCTTATGGGCGGAGATCCAGCGCTGCGGCGTAAAGACCTTCGGCGAACCGCAGGCCGGGAATTTTCGCTGGCCGCTCAACCGTTCGGAAGCCAAAGCCAGGCTGGATGAATTTATCGCTCACGTGCTCCCCCAGTTCGGCGCCTGGCAGGACGCGATGCACGCTGAGGAACCTTTTCTGTTTCACTCGTTAATTTCATTCGCGCTGAATACCAAAATGCTTAATCCGCGGGAAGTGGTAGCTGCCGCCCAGCAGGCATGGCGTTCGGGCCATGCGCCGCTGCCTGCCGTTGAAGGGTTTATCCGACAAATTCTCGGCTGGCGGGAATACGTGCGTGGGATCTACTGGTCGCAGATGCCGGGCTATCGGGAGCTGAATGCCTTAGACCAGCACGCCCCGCTGCCGGACTGGTTCTGGACCGGCAAGACGCAGATGCGCTGCCTGGCGCATGCCGTTGGACAGTCGCTCACCGAGGCTTACGCCCACCATATCCAGCGCCTGATGGTCATCGGGAACTTTAGCCTGCTCAGCGGCCTGTCGCCGCAGGCTGTTCATGAATGGTATCTGGGTGTCTACATTGATGCCTTTGAATGGGTAGAGCTGCCCAATACCCTCGGGATGAGCCAGTTTGGCGATGGCGGATTGCTGGCCAGTAAGCCCTACGTTTCGAGCGCGTCGTACATTCACAAGATGAGTAATTACTGTCAGGGGTGCCGGTATCAGCACACCCAGCGTACCGGAGAGCTGGCGTGCCCCTTCAATGCCCTTTACTGGGATTTCTTTGCGCGCAACCAGGCGCGTCTGGGTAACAATCCCCGCCTGGGCATCGTCTTTAAACAGCTTGCGGACATGAAGGAAGAGGAGCGGCAGGCCCTTGCCGACCGCGCCGGGTATATTCGCCTGCATCTCAACGACCTCTGACGTATTTCAACACCGCGCCGGTTGCGGTGGGTCAATAAGACGCTATTATTTTTGACTTTGCTGCGTATTCCCCGACAGGACATCCAGACGCTATGCCCGTGAATTTTGACCTTAACGATCTTTATGCTTTCAGAGCGTTAGTGGAATACGGTAACTTCCGTGTCGCCGCTGAATCTATCTGCTTATCCCAGTCGGCGCTGAGCCGCAGGATTGAAAAGCTGGAAGCCGCGCTGGGAAACCGGCTGTTTGACCGTACCACCCGCCGCGTGGCCTTAACGTTATACGGGCAAAACTTTGCTGAACGCTCCGCGCAGCTGCTCGACAACGTTGAGTCAATGCTGGCGGATGTCGATAAGGTCAGCGAAGAGCGGACGGGGCTGATCACGGTTGCCACGGTCCCGTCCGCGGCCTGTTACTTTATGCCCGATGTGATCCGTCGTTTTCAGTCTCGCTATCCGCGCGTTCGCATTAAGCTCATCGACAGCAGCGCGGGGAATGTGATTGACGCCGTGGCCCGAAGCCAGGCGGATTTTGGTATCAGCTTCGCAGGAAACCTGCCGTCTGACATCGAATTTTTTCCGCTGGTGGAGGATGTCTATGTTGCGGCGTGCCGAAAGGATCACCCCCTGGCGCAGAAGAGTCATCTTACGTGGCAGGCCTTTTACCAGCAGGATTATATCTCCCTCGATAAAACGTCAGGTAACCGTAACCTGCTCGATCGGATGCTGGGGGATATCGTTCCCGAACGCCCCAGCGTCTGCGAAACGCGCCACGTTACCACGATGCTCGGTATGGTAGAGGCGGGGATCGGC
>NZ_JUMS01000012.1:0-55281 GCF_001059415.1 Enterobacter sp. 940_PEND | reverse complement strand
CTCAAAAACACCATCATACACTAAATCAGTAAGTTGGCACCATTACCCGCCAACGCCAACAGACCAGTAAGCACTGCAACTTTAAAAAAAGTTTGAGTACGCATGATAGTTTTCCATGTTATCTGCAAGTATGCATTTGAAGTTATAGCAAAAGACCGATGGGTTTGTTGTGACAAAAAATGATGCGGAGAGCACAAATTGCGAAAAGACTGCCCGGAGGCGTGCCGGGCAGTGAAAAATTACTGATTTATATCCAGTTGCCAGAACAGATGTTTGCCAAACGGGTCAATTTCATAGCCCGTCACCTCCTTGCGCACCGGCTCGAAAATGGTTGAATGCGCAATCATCACCGCCGGCATCTGGTCATGCATCATTTGCTGAGCCTCTTTATACAGCGCCACGCGTTTATCGCGGTTGGTCGTTGATTTTGCTTCCGCAATAATTTTATCGAAGGGCTTGTAGCACCATTTCGCCGAATTTGAGCCACCGTTTGCCGAGGTACAGGTAAATAGCGGACCAAAGAAGTTGTCGGGATCGCCCGTTGCGGTCGTCCAGCCCATCAGCGCGGCCTGGTGTTCCCCGCCCTTCACGCGCTTAAGGTATTCGCCCCACTCGTAGGTGACGATTTTGGTCTGTACGCCGATTTTCGCCCAGTCGGCCTGAATCATCTCCGCCATGCGTTTCGCATTCGGATTGTACGGACGCTGCACCGGCATCGCCCACAGGTCGACGCTCACGCCGTTGGCAAAACCGGCCTCTTTCAGCAGCGCTTTCGCCTTTTCAGGATCGTAATCGTAATCCTTAAGCTCGCTGTCTGCGCTCCAGACGCCCGGCGGCAGCAGGTTCTTCGCCGCAGTGCCGGTGCCGTGGAAAACCGCATCAATAATGGCCGGCTTATTGATGGCCATCGCCAGCGCCTGACGGACTTTTACGTTATCCAGCGGCGGCTTTTGGGTATTGAACGCCAGAAAGCCGGTATTCAGTCCGGCTTTGCTCATCAGGTTGATGTCTTTGTTCGCCTTCATGCGCGGCAGGTCCGCCGGGTTCGGGAACGGCATCACCTGACATTCGTTCTTCTCAATTTTGGCAAACCGCACGGAGGCATCCGGCGTGATGCTAAACACCAGCCGATCCAGCTTCGATTTCCCCTGCCAGTAGTCGGCAAACGCCGTAAACAGGATCCGCGAATCCTTCTGATACTGCGCCAGCTTAAACGGCCCGGTGCCTATAGGCTCCATATCCACCTTTTCCGGCGTGCCCGCTTTGAGCATCGCGTCGGCATACTCCGCGGACAGGATCGAGGCAAAATACCATGCCAGATCGGCGACAAACGGCGCTTCCGGGTGCGCCAGGGTAAAGCGCACGGTGTGGTCATCAACTTTATCAATGCCGGTAATCAGGCTGCCAAACTCCAGACTTTCGAAGTTGGAATAGCTGCCGTTAGAGACGTTGTGATACGGATGATTCACGTCTTTCTGGCGCATAAACGAGAAAATCACGTCGTCTGCGTTAAAGTCGCGTGTCGGCGTGAAGGATTTATTGCTCTGGAATTTAACGCCCTTACGCAGATGGAAGGTGTAAACCTTGCCGTCCTCGCTCACCTCCCAGCGCTCCGCCAGGCTTGGCACCAACTCCGTGGTGCCGGGTTTGAAATCGACCAGCCGGTTATAGACCGGCACGGCGCTGGCGTCCACGCTGGTTCCCGAGGTGTATAGCTGAGGATTAAAATTTTCCGGCGATCCCTCGGAGCAATACACCAGCGTTTTCGCGGCGACGGTGGAACTGACCGTGAGTGCAGCAAGCGCAAGCGTGAAAGTTGTGAGTTTGCTTTTCATCATTTATTCCTGTCTTTTTAATTCGACGGCTAATTAATTCTTTTGCCATTTCATAAATAACATTAAAGTGATGTGGCAAACACCCGAAAAATAAATAAGGAACAAATCACTATGGGCTCGCCGCTTTCCAGACAATTAACGCACCGTTTTTTCCGCTATCTCGCGATCACCAGCCAGAGCGATCCCAAAGTCAAAACCCTGCCCTCAACGCCGGGCCAGCACGACATGGCGCGGGAGCTGGCGCAGGAGCTGGCACAGCTGGGGTTAGACGATATTGTGATTGATGAATTCGCCACGGTAACGGCGGTCAAAAAAGGCAACGTGCCCGGCGCGCCGCGCATCGGCTTTATAACCCATATTGATACCGTGGACGTGGGATTATCACCGGATATTCATCCACAAATATTAACGTTTACCGGTGAAGATCTCTGTCTGAATAAAGAGAAAGACATCTGGCTGCGGGTTAACGAGCACCCTGAAATTCTGGCTTATCCGAATGAGGAGATTATTTTCAGCGACGGAACCAGCGTATTGGGCGCGGATAATAAGTCGGCGGTCACGGTGGTCATGACGGTGCTGGAAAACCTGACGGCAGAGCATCAGCACGGGGATATCGTCGTGGCGTTTGTGCCTGACGAAGAGATCGGCCTGAACGGGGCAAAAGCGCTGGACCTTAAGCGCTTTGACGTCGACTTCGCCTGGACCATCGACTGCTGCGAGCTGGGAGAAATTGTCTACGAGAACTTTAATGCGGCGGCGGCTGAAATCCGCTTTACCGGCGTAACGGCGCACCCGATGTCCGCCAAAGGCGTGCTGGTGAATCCCCTGCTGATGGCGACTGACTACATCAACCATTTTGACCGCCAGCAAACGCCAGAGTGCACCGAGGGGCGTGAGGGCTATATCTGGTTTAACGGCATTCAGGCCGGGCAAAACGAGGCCATTCTTAAGGCCAATATCCGCGACTTTGACAAGGACAGCTTTGCCGCCCGCAAGCAGCAGATTGCCGACGTTGCCGCGCTGGTTGCCGCCCGGTATCCAACGGCCAGGGTGGACTATCGCATTGAAGATACCTACAGCAATATCAGCAATGCGATTGGTGAGGACCGGCGCGCTATCGATCTGATGTTCGAGGCGATGGAATCGCTCTGCATCACGCCGAAGCCGACGCCCATGCGCGGCGGCACCGACGGCGCGGCGCTCTCGGCAAAAGGGCTGCTCACGCCGAACTTCTTCACCGGCGCGCATAACTTCCACTCGAAGTTTGAATTCCTGCCGCTGTCGTCGTTCGAAGCATCTTACAACACGGCCCTGCAGATCTGCCTGCTGGCCGCCCGTTAAGCGGGCTTGCGCGCCAGCATCGTGGCAAAGCGCAGCTTGATGCGGTTGCCGTTTTCGTCGGTGCGGTGCAGTTCGCCAACGTCTTCGTTGTATTTGAGCAACTCCCAGCCTTCGTAGTAGTTGCTCAGCTCACCGCTTTTGAACGCAAACGGGAAGCCAACAGTGCACGGGTAATCCGCCGTGTCCATCGCGGCAACAATCAGGTTGTATCCGCCGGGCCTGGTGCAGCGCTGCATGTTGGCGATAAGTCCCGGGATGGTTTTTGACTCCAGGAACATCAGCACCACGGTGGAGAGAATGAAATCGTACTCGCCGTCAAAACTCAGGTTGTTGAGATCTTTAATCGCCGTGTGGAGGTTATCGATCCCTTCTTCCGCCTTAATGCGCTCGATATTATCGATGCTCATCGGGTTCTTGTCCCATGCGGTGACATCGTGGCCGTTAGCTGCAAGATAGAGGCTGTTACGGCCGTTGCCGCAGCCCAGATCCAGCGTTTTACCGGGTTTCACAATCTCCGCGCTGTACAGCACTTCTGAATGGGTACGGGTTAAGCCATATTTCTCTGTGAAGTAATTCTCATCGACAGTCATTGTTTTCCTGCGTTCTCATAAAGTGAAAGTGCATCCTGGATGCTATTTTAAGGCGTTTACCGTCTGGTTGCCAGCCGCTCGAAAATCGAAAAATTTGCTACGTTTAGTGAAGACGCTTATCAGAGAAATAAAGATGAACAAATATCGCCTCAGCGACGAAACCCGCATCTGGCAATGGAAAAACGGCGACACTACCCGCTCCGTCACGCTGCGGCAGATTATCGCCACGGCGGACTTTAACGACGTGACTGTCGGGACGAGAGGCGGCTGGATTGACGATGAGCGCGCCCTCGCGCAGGACGGCGACTGTTGGATCTACGACGAAAACAGCGTGGTGTTCGCCGGAGCGACCGTGTCCGGCAACGCGCGTCTTACCCTGCCGTGCGTCGTGAGCCATGATGCCCGTATCGGTGACAGCTGCTGGCTGGACGGCGCAGAGGTCAGCCACGGGGCGCGAATAAGTGACAACGTCACCATTCAGCAATCCTGCGTGCGGGGCGAGTGTCATATCTACGACGAAGCGCGCGTGCTGCACCACAGCGTGGTCATTGCTGCCAAAGGGTTAACGCCGGACCATGACCAGATCCTGCAAATCTACGATAAGGCGACCGTCAGCCAGTCGCGCATTGTGCACCAGGCGCAAATCTACGGCGAGGCGATGGTGAATTTTGCGTTTGTTGAGCACCGCGCCGAAATATTCGACAACGCCATCCTCGAAGGTAACGACTTAAATAACGTCTGGGTCTGCGACTGCGCAAAGGTCTATGGTAACGCCCGCGTGATTGCCGGTTATGACGACGATGCTATTCCGACGGTGCGCTACAGCTCTCAGATTGCGGAGAATGCCGTGGTGGAAGGAAACTGCGTCATCAAGCACCACGTTCTGATTGGCGGTCAGGCATGGCTGCGCGGCGGGCCGATCATGCTGGACGATAAGGTGGTGATCCAGGGACGCGCGCGGATAAGCGGCGATGTGCTCATCGAGCACCGGGTTGAAATCACCGATGATGCGGTCATCGAAGCCTTTGCCGGGGAGAGCATTCACCTGCGCGGCGAAAAGGTGATTAACGGCGACCAGCGCATCACCCGCACCCCGCTGCTGGGGGCGTTATAGGGCGTAGATCTTCCCGTAGATGTTCACATCGTCAAAGCGACCGTTCAGGTATTCCGCTTCCCGCAGGCACCCTTCCAGCGTAAAACCGTTGCGCACGGCAACGCCGTTGCTGTGCTGATTCGCCACCCGACACTTGATCACAAAACGGCGGATCTCCCCGCGTTCAACGTAGTAGCGCATAAACGCCTGCAGGGACCGGGAGAGGATCCCCTGCCCCTGATGGCCTTCATCCAGCCAGTAGCCGATGTACCCAGTCTTGTTCGTCGGTTCAATCGTGTTGAACGACAGCACGCCGACCAGCGCATCATCCTTGAAGATCAGAAACATTTTGGCGTAGCCGCGCTGGTGCAGCATCTGGTTACTCTGCACGTTGCGGCGGGTATCGTCCTCGCTGCCCACGTGCTGCGCCCAGTCAAAGGCGGTTTGCAGAAAGGTTTTGTTTTTGACGACGAGATTGTGCAGATCGGCGGCGTAGCGCTCTTCAACGGCGCGAAGCTCGAGAGCGTCAGATACCGGGATAATTTCGGATTTTGCTGCGGTCATTGCCCCTCACCCTAACCCTCTCCCGGAGGGAGAGGGAATCGATCGTTAACGCATTATCCGGTCGTCAACGTAGTTACGTTTATCCGGCGCCGGTGGGAAATACTGGTACAGCCAGGTTTCACTGATGGCGTCGCCCTGGCAGCGCAGGAACAGACGCATATCCACAGGCTCCGTCGAATCCGAGGTTGGGTACCAGTCAAACAGGATGCGATAGCCGTCAAACGGCTCAACGTAGAGGATCTCAACCTGCTTCGCTTCTCCGCTGGAGAGCGTAATCACCGGCTCGATGCCTTTTGGCGCAGCGGCCTTCAGGTCGCCACCGACGAAGTCGATAGCAAAGCGACGGGCCCACACTTTCGGGTAATTTTCCCCCGGTGCCCAGCCTTCCGGGAAGCCGCCCATGCCGGTACGGGTGGCGAAGACGTTGGCCAGCGGAGAGCGCACCGGCGGCATGGCGCTCCAGTACAGACGATATTTAAAGTCCAGCTCGTCGCCCGCTTTCACCGCTTTTTCCGGCTGCCAGAAGCAGACCACGTTATCCAGCGTTTCGCCGGTGGTCGGGATCTCCATCAGGCCAACCGCGCCTTTACCCCAGTCGTTACGCGGTTCAACCCACAGGCTCGGGCGTTTGTTATACCAGCCCATCACGTCCTGATAGTGCGAGAAATCGCGGTCGAGCTGCAGCAGGCCGAACCCTTTCGGGTTTTTGTCCATATAGGCATTAAACTGCAGCTTCTGCGGGTTGTTCAGCGGACGACAGATCCACTCCCCGTTGCCGCGCCACATCGCCAGGCGGTCGGAGTCATGAATTTGCGGGTGAATGGTGTCACACATGCGGCGTTCGTTATTGCCGCAGCTGAACATACTGGTCATCGGCGCAATGCCGAGCTGCTTGATGTCCTTCCGCGCGTAGAGGTGGTTTTCCACCTCCATGATCACCTGGCTCTTCTCGCAGTGGATCACGAATTTATATGCACCGGTGATGCTCGGGCTGTCGAGCAGCGTATAGACGGTAAAAGTCGTGTCGCCTGGCTTGACGGTTTCAAACCAGAAGGAGGTAAAGTCCGGGAACTCTTCCGGCGTGTCGGTAAAGGTGTCTACCGCCAGACCGCGCGCGGAAAGGCCGTACTGGTAGGTGTCATCCACCGCGCGGAAATAGCTCGCGCCCAGGAAAGAGACGATATCGCGACGCGCCAGCTCAGGTGCCTTAAAGGCGCGGAAGCCCGCAAAGCCGAGATCGCTTTGCCCTTCCAGCTGTTTGGTATCCACACCCGTTTCGCCGTAGCTGAACAGCTCCGGACGGAAGTGGATCTCGCGCGCCATAGAGGTCGACTGGTCCAGCGAGAACATCCGCACGCGGCGGCGGAACCCCATCCCCATATGGAAGAACTGCACGTCCAGCTGACGCCCTTCAATGTTGTTCCACAGTGACTGTTTTTCATCGTAGCGGATGGCGTTGTACGCCTGCGGCGTCATGGTTGCCAGCGTCTCCGGCAGCGGACGCGGCGCGCCACCCCACGGAGTTTTCGCCAGGTCATGCGCCATGGATTGCAGTACGGAGAAGTCGAAGCGACGGCTCTGGCCGTCAGCAATGTCAGAGTCGGCAGCGTATGCCGCTTTGGAAAACAGGGAAGCAAGGCCAGATGTGCCGCTCAGGGCTGCCACTGCCAGCGAGCCTTTTAGAAAACGTCTGCGATTCATGCCTGGAAAAACGTCCTTATGGTCGTGTGAATGTGTTTCGCGCTCGGCGAAATGACGGCAAGAAAGAACGCACAGCCTAAACAAAAATGGTTAAGAATCCAATTGTTGGCCGGTGATTATATGAACAAAGTGAGAAATATTTTCTGTCGACCAGAACGGCCCGAAAGTGGTGTAAAGAAAGCCTGGAAAATGTGTAGAAAAATGCCCCGGCGCGACATCGTTCGCCGGGGCTAATGAGGCGGTTATTTTACGCTGACATCGATACCCGGGAAGTACTTATCAGCGAGTTTAGCGATCGTGCCGTCGGCACGTACTTTATCGATCGCGGCATCAAGCTGCTTTTTGGTGGCCTCGTCACCCTTACGCAACCCAAAACCGATCCCACTGCCGAGAATAGTGTCGTCAGACACCGGTTTGCCGATGAAGCCAAACCCTTTCCCCTGCGGCTTGCTGAGGAAACCTGCCTGCCCGGCCGCGGACATGACCAGCGAGGCGTCGATACGGCCATTCAGCAGATCGCCCCAGGCCATATTCTGATCTTTATAAGACACCACGGTGACACCCTGCTTTTCCCAGTGCTCTTTGGCATAGGTTTCCTGGATGGATCCCTGCAGCACGCCGATGGTTTTGCCCTTCAGCCCCTCAGGCGTTGCCTCAACCGCCGTACCTGCCTTGCCGACCAGCTGCGACGGAATACGGTAGATCGGCTGGGTAAAATCAATGCTCTTGCGGCGCTGCTCGGTGATGTTCATCGCCGAGTTGATGGCGTCAAATTTCTTCGCCACCAGGCCCGGGATCAGCGCATCAAAGGAGGTTTCAACCCAGCTGCACTTCAGCGCTGCCGCTTCGCAGATGGCATTCCCCAGTTCAACGTCAAACCCTTCCAGTTCGCCCGCCGCATTGCGGCTCTCAAACGGCGGATATTCCGCTTCCAGCCCGTAACGCAGCTCGGTAGCCGCGAAGGAAGAAAAAGTACACAGCAATCCCATGCCGACAACTAACGCGCGTAATTTCATCTACAACTCCTCAGAGCCTATCTTAGCGTGGTTTAACCCGACACAGGGCCTGGGCACCTGCCCGTAACGTCGCCTCATCTTTCGCAAAAGAGAGACGAATCAATTTATTATCCGTACCGTCCGCATAAAACGCCGACAGCGGAATGGTGGCAACGCCGTACTCAACGATCAGCCGTTTCACCAGCTCGCTGTCGCGCTCGTCGCTGAACTGGCTGTAGTCCGCCAGCATGAAGAACGATCCGGCGCTCGGCAGCAGCGTAAACGGCGAATCGGTCAGCAGGCTGTGCAGCAGATCGCGCTTGCGCTGGTAAAACGCCGACAGCGACAGCCAGGTTTGCGGGTCGACCATATGCTCAGCAAACGCGTGCTGCATTGGCGTATCGGCAGAAAACATTAAAAATTGATGCACTTTACAAATCTCGTCCATCAGTACCGCCGGTGCAACACAGTAACCCACGCGCCACCCGGTGACGTGATAGGTTTTTCCGAAAGAGGAAATAATCACGCTGCGCTCCGCCAGCTGCGGGTGCGTGGCCATCCCGTGGTGTGGCTCGCCGTCAAAAACGACGTGTTCGTACACTTCGTCAGACAAAATAATGATGTCGGTATTGCGCGTCAGCGCCGCCAGCTGCTGCAGGTCACTGGCGGAGAAGACCTGGCCGCTCGGGTTGTGCGGCGTATTAATGATAATCATGCGCGTGCGCGGCGTGATCGCGGCGCGAACCTCATCCCAGTTGACGGCAAAATCCGGCACGGTGAGCTTGATGGCAATCGGGGTTGCCCCCTGAAGACGGACAATCGGCGCGTAGCTGTCAAAGGACGGCTCAAAGTAGATCACCTCATCGCCCGGGTGCACCAGCCCGCTAATCGCCGAATAGAGCCCTTCGCTGGCGCTGGCGGTGACCAACACCTCGCTGGCAGGGTCGTACTGCGTGCCGTAGAGCGTGGCAATTTTATCGGCAATACGTTCTTTGAGCGGCTGCAGACCGGTCATCGACGCGTACTGGTTATGCCCCGCCTCCATTGCGCGGGTGACGCCCGCAATCAGCTTCGGGTCGCAGGAAAAATTCGGTGCGCCCTGAGAAAGGTTAATCGCGTTATGCTGCGCCGAGAGCTGGCCGATAACGGTAAAAATGGTGGTTCCCACATCCGGCAGTTTGGAGCGCGTTTGCACTGGCGTTCGTAAAGTCATCCTCTTTCCCTTCTCATGGACATTGCATAACTATTCAAACAACATCTGTGCTGTCGGGACAATCGAATTGTTGTCATAATAGCCATGAGAAAAATGCATAGCTGAGGTGATTTTTATGTCACGCCGTTCGCTCCCCCTTAATGCCATCGACGCATTTTTAGTCACCGCGCGTCACCTCAATCTTACCCATGCCGCCGCCGAACTGTGTCTGACGCAGGGGGCTGTGAGCCGTAAGATTGCCTCCCTTGAGGCGTGGTTTGGCTTTCCGCTTTTTGAGCGCCACGCGCGCGGGCTGCGCCTCTCACCGCAGGGTAGCGCCCTGCTTCCGGAGCTGCAGTCCGCTTTCGAGCAGCTGCTGTCCGTGGCCGACCAGGCCCGCAGCCAGCACACGGTGATCCGGCTGAAGGCCCCCACCTGCGCCATGCGCTGGCTGGTGCCGCGCCTGCTGGAGGTGGAGCGCGAGCATCCTGATCTGCAGATCGCGCTGACCACCACCACCGATCACAACGTCAATTTCAAAACCGAATCTTACGACGCGGCAATCGTGTTCGGCACGCACATGAGCGCAGGCGATCTGCTGTTCGAAGAGGCGCTCACCCCGGTGATAAGCCCGGTGCGGGCGGGGGCAACGCTGGGTTCGTTAACATTCCTTCACCCCACAAGGGATAAGACGGACTGGTCGCTGTGGCTGACGAAACAGGAAGGCCCGGGCTTTGCCATGCACAAAAATCAACACTTCGACACGATGGATCTCGCCATTACGGCCGCTATTCAGGGGCTGGGCGTCGCCATCGCCGACGAAACGCTGGTGGCAGAAGATATTCACGCTGGAAGGCTGGTACGGCCCTATGAGACAAGCATAAAAACTGGCGCAAGCTACCGGCTGGTGCTGCGCGAAACGCCAGGCGAGGAAAATGGTCTCGCGGCGTTTCGCGCCTGTTTGCTTAATCGAGGCTGACGTGGTGCTTCATTACCCGCTTGAAGAGGCTCATGCGGGCGCGCATAAAGCGGTTTTCAAGCCGGAACGCTGCATGTTTATTCACGCCAATGCGTAACAGAACGTCCCGACCTTTGCGGCACGCGGGCCAGTGCGTCGGCCCGGGCAGGATGTCGCGAGGACCCGCGTGACGCGCAAAGCTCACCCAGTAATCCGCCACGTGGGCAGCAAACTGTAGATCTCGCCCATTGACGTACTGACGCGAAGGCTCCACCTGACCGAGCGTATCGAAGACGTAGGGAACTTCGTTGCCGTGCCAGGCACCGTTGATGTACGTGGCATGTTCCGCCTCTGCGACATAGTCAAACCAGTAGCGCCAGCACAATCCGCCGACGCGCTGCTGGGCCTGCATCACCACGTAGCCCATGGTGGTAAACGCCATGTCGCGGCACACCTGCCTGCCCAGCTCTTCATCGCCTTTCACGCCCGGATAGAGCAATTTAATCAGCCCGAGCCCGAAGCGGCGTTCGCGCCGAAGCTTCTGAATTTGTCCGGCGAGATCGATGTCAAACACCGCCATCACGCTGGCCTCATCGCTGTTGGAGCCAATCATTACCGGCACCGGATGCTGACGGGCGGCGAAAAAGACGTCCAGCATGGCTTCCGGCAGAACACAGTCTCCAGCGATAGGCGCCGGGGCGACGTTCAGCGGCGCGGTGAGCGGCCAGAACGCCTCGGGCGGAATGGCCCGCAGCTGCCCGGCGGTCGCATTTTCCAGGCCGAAATGGGCGGCCAGCGCTTCCCCTTTTTGCAGGGCCTGCTCGCGCGGCGTGTCCGGTAAGGTGTATCCGCTTTGCACAATCGCCTTATGGAACAATCCTGCTGCCAGCGGAGAGGCCAGCAGCGAGAGCACGCTGCGCGCGCCAGCGGATTCGCCAAACAGGGTCACATTGGCGGGATCGCCGCCAAACCCGGCGATGTTATCCCGTACCCATTCGAGCGCGGCGATCTGATCCAGCAGGGCAAAATTATGCACCACGCGCCCTTCCTCGCCTTCCAGCGCGGGATGGGCGAAAAAGCCAAGATGGCCGAGACGGTAGTTGATCGTGACCACAACCACGCCGCGCGAGGCCAGCGCTTTGCCGTTATAAGGCGGCAGGCCTCCGGCACCAATCGTAAACCCGCCTCCGTGCAGCCAGACCATAACCGGCAGCGGCTCGGCGCGCTCTGTTGGGGACCAGACGTTAAGGTAGAGGCAATCTTCGGAAAATTGGCCCGGATCGCCGCCGCCTAGCTCCTGACAATACTCGCTGCTTTGCCAGCTTGAGGGCGAGAAGGCCGTGGCCTCGCGCAGGCCATCCCAGCGTTCAGGCGGCCGGGGCGAGCGCCAGCGCCACTCCCCCACGGGCGGCGCGGCGTAGGGAATACCGCACCAGAGGTGAACGTTTTCATCGGTTAAACCAGACAGTGCGCCCTGGCGCGTTTCAACCACAGGGGCGGAAGGATTTTGCATAACGACCTTAATTTTTCCATCACACCCCAGCAGAGTAACGATTTCAGAGCAAACCGCAACGCTGTTTGCTGCGCGTTTCAGCCTCCTGGTAGAGCGTAAACTCGTCATACACCGGGCATCCCAGCGCATCTTCAAACGCATCGCGGCTGGCGTTACCGTGGCTGCGGGCCTGGGTTTCGTTCCCGAGGTTGGACTGGAAAATCCCCGCGGCGCTGACCGGGAGGAAATCTTCGTAGGTGATGGGCTGGGCAACCACCCATCCGCGCTCGATCAGCGGCTGCGGATCGTCTCCGGGACGAAACGCATGCCGATGCGCTTCCCCGGCTGGCGTCAGGCGGTAGCGGAAATAAGCCAGCTCCTGACGGCGCATGAGCATTTCGCTATCCGGGAAGGCGCTAAAGATCTCCCGCAGATGCAGCTGATGGGTCAGGTTATCTTTACCGGTACCGGCCTGGGCGAGGAGGCTATCGTACAGTTCACGGCCTTTCGGGGTCAGCGCTACGCCGCGCTGTTCAATCTCACCGAAGCGCGCGGTGTGGGTGCCTTTATGTTCACCGGCAAACAGCACCGGCTCTTCCAGCGCCTTGAAGCTGGTTTGACGCAATAAAACGGGTACCTCGCGACGCGGTGGCCCTTCGATCAGAATTTTTGGTTCGATACCGTACTTCGGCATCAGCTCCTGCACCCGGTCAATGTCCAGCGTGCGAGGCGTGAGATGGTTGATGTGGCAGCCCGGGAAGCAGACCACGTCGGCAATCAGGCGATGCTCGTTGCTCAGGGCCAGATAGGTCTCCTGATCGACCGTCGCGTGACGGTGCCAGCGGAAGGTTTCTAACGCTTCCTGCACAAACTCATGGGCCTGTGCGTCAGAAAACTCCCCTTCCGACTCGTGCAGGTCGATCAGTTCCAGGCAGCGCGGGGTGAAGATGTTGCGGTGAGACAGGATCTCCGCGGCACGCTCGCGCAGCGCAACGTTTTCAATCAGCTCAAGACGCAGCAGCGAGGTAAAAATACGAAACGGATTCCGGCACAGCGCCGCATCCTCTATCGGACGAAACGCCGTTGAGTGGACGGGCACCCCCGCCTGAGAGAGATCGTAATAGCTGACCGGGTACATGCCCATAATGGCAAACATACGGCGCAGGGTTGAAAGTTCCTGTGCCGTACCGACGCGGATCGCCCCGTGACGCTCCACGTTCAGGCGCGCAAGCTCATCGGCGTTAGCCAGTTGTTCATGTAATAGTGGATTATTTTCCAGAACCGCCAGGTTTACGTCCGCAACCAGTTCAAGCAAGGTGCCGTACTGCGGAACTTCCTGCTGGTACATCGCCGACATAGCCTGCGAAAAGTGTTCCCGAATGTCATCAGCCGTGATGGTGTTCGCCATGATGTCATGCCTCCAGTGAATATTACCTGGAGTGTAGAGAAACCCGTTCCTTCCGGGGGGAAGAATTTCTGAATTGTGATCTTAAGACGACAGTGGTCAAACCGTGTGCTACTGGTCCCTGAACAGCGCCGAACGGAACCGCCCTTTTAACCTGAACGCTTTTATCCAGGATTTTCCTTATAATTATTTAGGGTTCCGCTTTCTAGCTATAAAGGAGTATTTTTTGGGTCTCTCCTGAATGCAAACTAACCAATTCGAGTAAGCCATTATTTTTATCCTCACCTTTCAAATTTTTAGCTCGAAGTTAGGATTAATCTGAATGGCTGTTTACAAGTCCTTCCTGTCTATCCATATTTCCCTTTTAAGCGAAGCGTAAATTTACAAATATTTAAAAATAACGCAACCGCAAATAGCAAAACGCATTTGACGGATGCCGCAGAGCGACTAGAGTTATTACTCGAACGACGAGTGATACGGAATATTTTCGTATCGTACTGACATAACCAATATATGACTATGAGGTTTAATATGGCAGAGCATCGTGGTGGTTCCGGTAATTTCGCTGAAGACCGTGAAAAAGCATCAGAAGCTGGACGTAAAGGTGGCCAGCATAGCGGGGGGAACTTTAAAAACGATCCGCAACGCGCTTCTGAAGCGGGTAAGAAAGGGGGACAGAACAGTCACGGCGGAGGCCGTAAATCTGATAACTCCTGATCTTATTTAATACTCTTTTAATAAAACCAGAGAGCATACTGCGGGCTGAAAAGCTCGCAGTACCCTTTCTTTATTTTACCGGAGCGTAATTATTATGAATATGAAAAGCGTCGAGGATGTCTTTATTCATCTTCTGTCGGATACCTACAGCGCAGAAAAGCAGCTTACCCGAGCGTTAAGCAAGCTTGCCCGCGCCGCCTCCAGCGAGAAGCTGAGCGCAGCTTTTACCGCACACCTGGAAGAGACGCAGGGTCAGATCGAACGTATCGACCAAATCGTTGAGCAGGAAGACGGTATTAAAATCAAACGCATGAAGTGCGTGGCGATGGAAGGCTTAATTGAAGAAGCCAACGAAGTCATCGAAAGTACGGAAAAAAATGAAGTACGTGATGCCGCACTTATTGCCGCCGCGCAAAAAGTCGAGCATTACGAAATTGCCAGCTACGGTACCCTTGCCACATTAGCAGAGCAACTGGGCTATAAAAAAGCCGTTAAGCTTCTTGCCGAAACGCTGGAAGAAGAAAAAGAGACCGACCTTAAACTCACCGACCTGGCCGTAGGAAATATTAACCAAAAAGCGCAGAAATGACGCAATAATACAGGTTAAATAAAATGAGCATCAGTCCCAGGACAATTAAACGGTGCCATTTAGCGGCAGCCATAATATGGTTCATTCTCGCCATCCCCTCCGTAATATGGTGGAAGAATAGCGTGCTATGGGTCATTATCATCAGTATTTACGCCAATATTGTCGGCCATTTATCTGGCTACAGTGCCGCGCGTGCCGATCAGGCTGCTGAAAGTGAGACCAAATAAGCGAACCCCTAATGAGGATACAATGATGAATCACGTAGAACACTACCATGACTGGCTACGCGATGCCCATGCGATGGAAAAGCAAGCCGAATCTATGCTGGAATCCATGGCCAGCCGTATCGATAATTATCCTGATGTTCGCGCCAGAATTGAGCAGCATATTAATGAGACAAAACGGCAAATTACATTGCTGGAAGAAATCCTCGACCGTAATGATATTTCTCGTTCGGTTTTAAAAGATTCGATGAGCAAAATGGCGGCGCTCGGGCAGTCCATTGGCGGCATGTTCCCGTCGGATGAGATCGTAAAGGGCTCGATCAGCGGCTATGTTTTCGAACAGTTTGAAATCGCCTGTTATACCTCCCTGCTCGCGGCGGCTAAGAAAGCAGGCGACGTCGCCTCGGTGCCGGCCATCGAGACGATTCTGGCGGAAGAGCGCGAAATGGCCGACTGGCTGATCCGCCATATTCCGCAGACCACGGAACAGTTCCTGTTGCGTTCAGACGCATCGGGCGTCGAAGCGAAAAAATAATCCGGGAGAATCGCCATGTTCCGACACGTCAAACAGCTGCAATACACGGTTCGCGTTGCCGAACCGAACCCTGGCCTCGCCAACCTTTTACTGGAACAGTTCGGTGGGCCTCAGGGCGAACTGGCTGCCGCCTGCCGGTACTTTACGCAAGGATTGAGCGATGACGATCCGGGCCGTAAAGATATGCTGATGGATATCGCGACCGAGGAGCTAAGCCACCTCGAAATCATCGGTACTCTGGTCGGCATGCTTAATAAAGGTGCCAAAGGCGCGCTGGCGGAAGGGGTGGAAAATGAGGCCGAGCTGTATCGCTCCATGACCGAAAACGGCAATGACAGCCACATCACCTCCCTGCTGTACGGTGGCGGCACCCCGCTCACTAACTCGGCGGGCGTGCCCTGGACGGCGGCCTACGTCGATACCATCGGCGAGCCAACGGCGGACCTGCGCTCAAACGTGGCAGCAGAGGCCAGAGCGAAAATCATCTATGAACGGCTGATCAACGTGACCGACGATCCCGGCGTAAAGGATGCCCTGGCGTTTCTGATGACGCGCGAGGCGGCGCACCAGCTCTCCTTTGAGAAGGCGCTGCAGTCCATCCGTAATAATTTCCCACCGGGAAAATTGCCGCCAATCGAGGAATTCACCAACAAGTACTACAATATGTCTGAAGGTGGAGAGGTTCGCGGAAGCTGGAACAGCGATAAACATTTCGATTACGTTGAGTCCCCCCAGCCTGCGGTTGACGGCGGCGATGGCAGCGCAAGCGTCACGCTCACGACCGAACAGGCAACCCTGGTCAAGGCGATGTCTGCTCGCACGAAGTCCGATCCACATTCTGACCCGCTGACCGGTGCCGAGCTGGGTGCCGGTAAGACTAAACCGTAATCGGTTTTGCCGGGCAGCCATAAACTGCCCGGCAATTCTCGTGCCCCATCGTTTCAGAGGTACGGACCATGTTCGAACTCGACGCGTTCCATCTGGCCAGAATTCAGTTCGCTTTTACCGTCTCGTTTCATATCCTTTTTCCTGCGATCACCATCGGCCTCGCCAGCTATCTGGTGGTGCTGGAGGGCATGTGGCTGCGCACCAAAAACGATGTCTGGCGATCGTTGTACCATTTCTGGCTCAAGATATTTGCCGTTAACTTCGGGATGGGTGTCGTTTCCGGCCTGGTCATGGCGTACCAGTTTGGCACCAACTGGAGCGGGTTCTCACAGTTCGCGGGCAGTATTACCGGCCCCCTTCTGACCTATGAAGTGTTAACCGCCTTCTTCCTTGAAGCCGGTTTCCTTGGCGTCATGATGTTCGGCTGGAATAAGGTCGGCCCTGGCCTGCACTTCTTTTCAACCTGCATGGTGGCGCTCGGCACGCTGATGTCGACCTTCTGGATCCTCGCCTCCAACAGCTGGATGCATACGCCGCAGGGCTTCACTATCGAAAACGGACAGGTTATTCCGCAGGACTGGCTGGCGATCGTCTTTAATCCCTCCTTCCCTTACCGCCTGATTCATATGGCTATCGCAGCGTTTCTGAGCAGCGCGCTGTTTGTCGGCGCGTCGGGCGCATGGCACCTGCTGCGCGGTAACGATACCCCCGCCGTCCGCACCATGTTTTCCATGGCGATGTGGATGGCGCTGCTGGTCGCTCCCATCCAGGCGGTCGTGGGCGATATGCACGGCCTGAACACGCTTGAGCATCAGCCGGCCAAAATTGCCGCCATTGAGGGACACTGGGAAAATCCGCCGGGCGAGGCCACTCCGCTTCTGCTGTTTGGCCTGCCGGATATGGACGAGGAGCGCACTAAATACGGCCTGGAGATCCCCGCGCTCGGCAGCCTTATTCTGACGCACAGCCTGGACAAGCAGGTCCCGGCGCTGAAGGATTTTCCGAAAGAAGATCGGCCAAACTCGACCATTGTTTTCTGGTCGTTCCGCGTCATGGTCGGGATGGGGCTGCTGATGATTACCCTCGGGCTGATTAGCGTCTGGCTGCGCTATCGCCATCGGCTATACCACTCTCGCCCGTTCCACTGGTTTGCCCTCTGTATGGGGCCTGCCGGGCTGCTGGCGCTGCTCGCCGGCTGGGTCACCACCGAGGTGGGCCGCCAGCCGTGGGTGGTCTACGGCTATCTGCGCACCATCGACGCGGTATCGCTGCACAGCACCCTGCAGATGAGCATCAGCCTGCTGGCGTTCTTCGTCGTTTACTCGTCGGTGTTTGGGGTGGGCTATGTTTATCTCATCCGGCTGATTAAAAAAGGACCACAGCCTGTCGATACGCTGACGTCAAACACCTCGGGCACACCCGCCCGTCCGCTGTCTGCCGCTGAGTCTGTTCCTGAAGAGGAGAGAACCTGATGGGCGTCGATATCTCAGTTATCTGGTTTGCCATCATCGTCTTTGCCACGCTGATGTACATCATCATGGATGGCTTTGATCTGGGCATTGGCCTGCTGTTTAACTTCGTGGGCGATGCGAAGGAGCGCGATGTGATGGTCAACAGCGTGGCGCCGGTCTGGGACGGCAACGAGACCTGGCTGGTACTCGGCGGCGCGGGTCTGTTCGGCGCGTTTCCGCTGGCCTATGCGGTGATCATTGATGCGCTGACGATCCCCCTCACCGCGATGCTGATCGGTCTCATCTTTCGCGGCGTCGCCTTTGAGTTCCGCTTCAAAGCCACGCCGTCGCACCGCAAATTCTGGGACTACTCCTTTGCCGGCGGCTCCCTGCTCGCTACCTTCAGCCAGGGCGTGGTGGTGGGTGCCGTAATTAACGGCTTTGACGTCGAAGGCCGACGTTTTGTCGGCTCCGCGCTTGACTGGCTCACCCCCTTTAACCTCTTCTGCGGTATCGGTCTGGTCGTCGCCTACACGCTGCTGGGCACCACCTGGCTCATTATGAAAAGTGAAGGCGCGCTGCAGGCCCGCATGCGCGAGCTGACCCGCCACGTGCTGCTGGCGCTGATGGTCGTCATCGCCGTGGTGAGCATCTGGACGCCGCTCGGCTGGCAATACGTGGCCGAGCGCTGGTTTACCCTGCCCAACTTCTTCTGGTTCCTGCCGGTGCCTCTGCTGGTTGCGCTTTTCAGCGTGCTGATCTGGCGCCTGACCCGCAACCCGGCCAGCCACTCCCGCCCCTTCCTGCTGACGCTGGGGCTTATTTTCCTCGGGTTTAGCGGGCTCGGCATCAGCCTCTGGCCGAACATTATTCCGCCGCGCATCACCCTGTGGGAAGCCGCGGCCCCGCCTGCCAGCCAGCTGTTTATGCTGGTAGGCACGTTGCTGATTATTCCGGTGATCCTGGTGTACACCGCCTGGAGCTACTACGTCTTCCGGGGCAAAGTGTCGGATACTGAAGGCTATCACTGAGGAACGCTATGACCGACTGGCATACACGAGCCATTATTTATCAGATTGATACCGCGCTATTTTATGATTTGAACGGCGATGGCTGCGGGGACATCGCCGGGATCGCGTCCAAGCTGCGCTATATTCGCCGCATGGGGGCGACGGTCATCTGGATCACCCCGTTTTACCTCACGCCCTTTCTCGATGAAGGCTACGACGTCAGCGACCACCTCCAGGTGGATCCCCGCTTCGGAAAGCTGGCCGATATCATCGCCTTTATCGAACAGGCCCGCGAGCTGGGCATGCAGGTCATTATCGAGCTGCTGATCCAGCACACGTCGGACGCGCATCCCTGGTTCCAGCAGGCCCGCCGTAACCCGGCGTCACCCTATCGTGATTACTACCTCTGGTCGGATAACGACGAAGACGATACGCCCCCCATGTTTCCCGGCGTGGAGAAGAGCATCTGGACCTGGGACGACGAGGCGGGACAATACTACCGGCACATGTTTTATCGCCACGAGCCGGATCTGAACCTCACCTCGCCCGCAGTGCTTAAAGAGATTGAAAACATCATCCTCTTCTGGCTCAAGCTTGGCGTGTCGGGATTTCGCCTCGATGCCGCATCCCACCTCACCACCCAGGCAGGGAACGGTGATGAAAAAAAGGGTCTGTGGATCCTCGAGCATATGCGGCGTCTTATCGAAGAGCGCAATCCGGACGCGATCCTGCTTGGCGAAGTTGACGTAGACGTTGAGGCCTATAAAGACTACTTCGGCAATAACGACCGCCTGAATCTGGTGCTCAACTTCTGGCTCAACAAGTATTTCTACGTCAGCCTGGCCCGCAAAAGCGCCCGCCCGCTGCGCAATGCGGTGAAGAAGATGATCGTCCCGCCTGACTCCTGCTGTTTTGCCGACTGGCTGCGCAACCACGACGAGCTAGATCTGGAAGGCATTAGTCAGAAAGACAAACAGTTTGTCCTCGACACGTTCGCCCCTGATGAGGAGATGAACGTCTATCAGCGCGGGATCCGCCGCCGCCTGGCCCCGATGCTCAACGGCGATCGGAAGCGGCTGGCGTTCTGCCACGCGGTGCTGTTTTCCCTGCCGGGTGTCCCGGTGATGCGCTACGGCGACGAGATCGGCATGGGTGACGACCTGGATCTGGAGGAGCGCTATGCCGTCCGCACCCCGATGCAGTGGGCGGGGTCACAGGGAGGCGGTTTCTCTGCATCCGACCCTGAAAAATTTATCGCACCGATTATCGACCACGGCCCTTACCGCTATCAGAAAGTCAACGTCGCCGATTCGCTGCTTCACCACAACTCGCTTCTGCACCGGATCATCGATATTGCCAATACCCGCTCGGAGTTCCCCGAAATTGCCGTTGCGCCCTTTCGCCTTATCACAATCGATAATGACGCGGTGCTGGGTCTCTATTACGAGACCGACGAGCGCAGCATCCTGACCTTCGTCAACTTCAGCGACGAGCCGGTGCAGTTCACCGCCAAAGGGATCCGCAACGCCACCTGGACCGCCTGTCTCGAGGACAAGCGCTACGATGACGCGCTGATTTGCGGTAAAACCGTAAAGCTCAGTCTTGGCGGCTACGGCTATCGCTGGTTCTGGACGCACCGTAGCGCGCTGCGCTGACTACGGTTTCCGGCGGGTTATCAGACGCGTCAGCACTATTCCCGCCACCGCGAGGGCGCCCAGCGCTACCTTACCCGGCATGCCGGAGGTGACGGACGGTGCGCGGGTTTTCGCCTCGTCAGTAAAGCGGCCATGGATTTTATGCAGATCGTTAACCGGCTGGTCGAGGTAGTCCCGGCGATCCGGCGCGTTGAGATCGTCGGTCATCTGGCCTTCCCACGCCTTTTTCACCATCAGCCGGTCGAGAAAACCGGGGAAGAAAAATTGCCCGACAATTGACTGGATGGTGCTGCTGCCGACCCACAGCTCGCGAACCGGTTTTTGCGCCACCCTGAAGATGGCGCTGGCGGCCACCTCAGGCTCAAAGACAGGCGGCACCGGGCGCATCGCCCAGGCAAACTTATTCCTCGCCCATTCGAACTGCGGGGTATTGAGCCCGGGCATCTGCACCATCGAAAGCTGAACCCGGCTGTTCTCATGCATCAGCTCGGTACGCACCGCGTCGGTGAACCCGCGGATCGCCGCTTTTGCCCCGCAGTAGGCTGACTGCAGCGGAATGGAACGGTAGGCCAGCGCGGACCCCACCTGGATTATTACGCCCCTGTCGCGCGGAACCATAAGTTCGAGCGCGGCGCGAGTGCCGTTCACGTAGCCGAGGTACGTCACCTCAGTCACGCGGCGAAACTCGTCCGGCGTGAGGGTTCGGAACGGTGCCAGAACGGCCCCCATGGCGTTGTTCACCCAGACATCTATCGCGCCGAGGCGATACTCAATTTCGTTAGCGGCATCCACCACCGCCTGGCTGTCGGCGACGTCCGCCTGCACGGCGTGGGCATTAACGCCAAAGCGCCGTAGCTCCTCCTGGGTAGAGTGCAGGCTGGCTTCATCGCGGGCGATGAGCCCCACGTCGTAACCCGCCTTTGCAAAGTGCAGCGCCGTGGCTTTTCCCACGCCCGCTGTCCCGCCGGTAATCACTATGACAGCCATAGAACCTCCACGTGAGTTTATTCGTTATTCCCGTCCGACAACGTTGTCACAAGTTCAGCCAGCGCGTAATGCACCGCTTTTTCGACCACGTCCTGACAGTCACCGGAGAAAAGCACGGTGCGGGTCTTCGTCTCGCCGCGTATGTTCCACGCAAAGCAGACCGTCCCCGCCGCCGTGCCGTCGTCGCCCCCTTCCGGGCCCGCGTAGCCGCTGATGGCGATGCTGATATCCGCCTGGGCGATGTCGCGGATACTGGCGGCCATCTCGGTTACCGTCTGCTCGCTCACGGCAGTAAACCGCGCCAGCGTCTCAGGGCGCACGCCGAGGATCCGCGCTTTGGCTTCATCGCTGAACACGACCAGGCCGACATCATAAAATTCGGCGGTGTTTTCCTCTGCGCAAAGCGCCACCGAGAGCTTTCCGCCCGTGCAGGATTCCGCGGTGGTTAAGCGAAGCCCGAGATCGGTTAATTTGCTCGCCAGCTTTTTCGTCAGTTCACCCACGGTATTATTGCTGTCGTGAAAAAGATTGCTCATCTTGCCGCCTCTTATTTCTCGAAAGGAATGATTGAAATATGGCCATTGCGCTCAAGTATGGCATATTTAATGTCGCTTATTTCCGTAATACCATTATTTTGACGCGCGGACACCAGAATATCATCACAGGACACGTCAACTTTTTTCAGTTTATCGGCTAACGGCACGCCGTTCTCAACCAGAATAACAGGAGTGCCATCCAGAATATTCTCAACCGGCGAGAAATATTTCTTCATCAGCCCGAAAATAATATCCACCACCACCAGCGTGGTAATGGTTATCATCGCGCCGGTCACGGAAAAATCTTGTCCGAGAAGCGCCTGCTGCGTGGCTTCACTAATTATCAAGAGCAGAATGAGATCGAAGCTGGTCATCTGCAGCAGCGCGCGACGCCCGGCCACTTTAAATACCACCACCAGAAACAAATAAATAGCCAGCGCGCGAAAGACCATATCCATATCAGCCTCCTAGGGGTAAATAAATTGCCAGATGTTAATTTCCGGCTCGCTGTTGACGCGGAAGACGGTGTTCCATTTACCGGCTCTGGAAGGTGTCGTGAACAGTAACACGGAGAAGCGGTCGGTTTTTTTCAGGTTGTTATAGACAAAAAAGAGGGTCTTTCCGCGGCTGAACATAGCGTCCGGCTGCGGCCAGACGCTGCCGGGTTCATACGCATTGCTGCTCTCGCTGGCCATGCTGAGGACATACTTCCCCTCCGTTTGCACCGGAAACGCGAGCGCCATCCGCGTCTCTGTCTCCCGTCGCCCAAAGCGTTCATAGTTTATAGTCAATGATTTAGCGGAATTCGTTTTGACCGTGTCGCTGACCATTCCGCTGGAAAAAAAACCGGCAATCGCCGCGACGATAATACCCAGCAGAACAATTAAACCCACCTGACGAAACGCGTATTCAAACGTCAGCAAACGGTAACTCTCATCTATCCCGGGTAACTTTTCATTTTCACGCTTCATGGCCATCGTCACCGTTTCGCTTATTATCCGATAATTTTGATTTCTAACGCGAATGTTTTTAGGACTTATCACATTTGCCACATAAAGGAATAGCAACAATACTTAATAAGTCAAGACACGTAAAATGAAGGATATCGGATGAAATTATCACTTATTTCCGCTTTATTGATATTTCTGGTTCCGGCCGCATGGGCAGATAATAACGGGGGTTTACAAAAAGGCGAAGCGCCACCGCCTCCCCACGCGCTTGATAGCGGATATCGCGGAACCGACGACGCGCGTATTATGACCATCAAGCAGGCAAAAGAATTGCATGATGGCGCGACAATTTCATTACGCGGTAATCTTATTGACGGTAGCGGCGATAAGTTTGTATTTCAGGATAAAACCGGAAAAATCGACGTTATTATTCCCCAGGCAGTCTTCGACGGCAGAACGGTAAAACCCGACCAGATGATCAGTATCAACGGTTCGCTTGATAAAAAATCATCTCCTGCCGTCGTTCGTGTCGATCGTTTGCAGAAATAATTCAGCGAAGCGTTAACGCTGCAGTTATCCATCAAATCTCACCCCTTGGCTTAAGGAGTCAGCTATGAGTGATACTAAACAACGTACGAACGCTTACCCGCAGCCCCCGTTCCCGGAACAGCCGCAAACGCCGCCGGGACTGGCATCCGAAATGCAGCCTGTACCCGACCACGGGGAAACAAGCTACAAAGGACATGGCCGCTTGGCCGGCAAAAAAGCGCTGATTACCGGCGGTGACTCCGGTATTGGTCGCGCGGTCGCTATCGCCTATGCTCGTGAAGGCGCTGACGTTGCCATTAACTACCTGCCTGAAGAGGAAAAAGACGCCGCTGAGGTCATCGACCTGATTGAAGCCGAAGGTCGCAAGGCTATCGCGCTGCCGGGGGACGTCCGGGACGAAACCTTCTGTCAGAATCTGGTCGAAGAAGCCGTGTCGAAACTGGGCGGGCTGGACATTCTGGTCAACAATGCCGGCCGTCAGCAGTTCCGTGAATCGCTTGAAGAACTGACCACGGAAGATTTTGACGCAACGTTTAAAACCAACGTTTACGCCCCTTTCTGGATCACCAAGGCGGCGCTGCGCCACCTGAAAGCGTCGTCCGTTATCATTAATACCTCGTCCGTTCAGGCGGTGAAGCCCAGCCCCGTGCTGCTGGACTACGCCCAGACGAAAGCCTGTCTGGCGGTGTTTACCAAATCCTTAGCCAAACAGCTGGGTCCGAAAGGTATTCGCGTCAACGCGGTTGCCCCTGGCCCTTACTGGACGGTACTGCAGTCCAGCGGCGGGCAGCCGATGGAAAAAGTGAAGGAGTTCGGCGGCGACACCCCGCTGGGACGTCCGGGCCAGCCCGTTGAGATTGCCCCGCTGTACGTCACGCTGGCCTCGGATGAATGTTCATTCACGTCCGGCCAGGTGTGGTGTTCCGATGGCGGTGACGGCGTGATCTAAACCTGTAAACGCCCCCCCCCTCCGCAATGAGCAATAAATGAACAAGGATGTTCGCTTTTATTCCCCCGCCAAAAAACATGTTGTAACTCAAACAGATCAAATGTTAAAAATATTTTGCTATCAGGTTATCAAAATTAAACAACTTAACTTGTCACCCGCATCGCTCTGTTTTTAACATCGCCTATGGAAAAAAATGGTCTGTTCAGTCAGCGCATACGCTTGCGCCATTTGCATACATTTGTGGCCGTCGCTCAACAGGGAACGCTGGGGCGTGCGGCTGAAACTCTCAACCTGAGCCAGCCTGCGCTCTCAAAAACCCTCAACGAGCTGGAACAGCTGACCGGTGCCCGTCTTTTTGACCGCGGCCGGCTGGGGGCGCAGCTTACCATCGTGGGCGAACAGTTCCTTACGCACGCCGTTAAGGTGCTGGATGCGCTCAATACCGCAGGCCAGTCCCTGCACAGAAAAGAAGAGCAAACCAGTGAGGTGGTGCGCGTGGGTGCTTTGCCTACCGCGGCGCTGGGCATCCTTCCACCCGTTATCGGCCAGTTCCACAAGCAGCAGCGGCATACCACGATTCAGGTCGCTACCATGAATAACACTATGCTGCTCGCGGGGCTGAAATCGGGCGAACTGGATCTCGGAATCGGTCGCATGTCCGACCCTGAGCTGATGGGCGGCCTCAACTATGAACTGCTGTTCCTGGAGTCCCTGAAGCTGGTGGTTCGTCCCGATCACCCCCTGCTGCAGGACACAGTCACATTAAGCCGCGTTATGGAGTGGCCGGTAGTGGTCTGCCCAAAAGGGACAGTTCCCCGCCAGACCGCAGAAACCTTGCTGCAAATGCAGGGGTGTACGCTGCCCTCAGGATGTATCGAAACGCTGTCGGCCTCGCTTTCGCGCCAGCTTACGCTGGATTATGACTACGTCTGGTTCGTCCCATCCGGCGCGGTGAAAGATGATTTACGTCAGGGAACGCTGATTGCCCTGCCGATTACCTCCCCCGGCCCCGGTGAACCTATCGGCATTTTGACCCGCGTAGACACGCCGCTTTCAACGGGCGCGCAGACGCTGCTGAGCGCTATCCGTAAATCAATGCCGGTCTGACACCTTTCTCTTCTCATCCTAACCCTCTCCCCAGCGGGGCGAGGGCATTGTCCTGCTCCCTAATCAATTAATGCGAAATCATTCATTAACAATTGCGTAAAACAATTTAACAGTTTTATCATAGCGGCGAATTCACCAAATGGTTCGCAAAGCATTTTGTAACTCCGAATTCACCCGTATTAATCATTCTTCCCTCCGCATTTATTACCCAACTGGTACATACCCAGCACGACGGGGGGATCTTAAGGAGACAGAAATGGCATTTGGCAGCGCGCCACGTGGGATACCGCGTATCCTGCAGTGGCTTCTTGCCGGACTGATGTTGCTCATCGGTCTGGCGGTCGGCGGGCTGGGCTTTAAGCTCGTCACCGTAGGCGGAAGTGGATACTTCCTGATAATGGGCGTGGTGATGGTGATTGCCGCGATCCTGATTTTCCTCAATCGCAGCAGCGGGATCGTGCTTTACGGCATCGCCTTTATTGCCTCGCTGTTCTGGGCGGTAGGCGATGCGGGCTGGGATTTCTGGCCGCTCTTCTCTCGCCTGTTTACCTTTGCCGTACTGGCCTTCCTCTGCGCTATCGTCTGGCCTTTCCTGCGCGCGGCAAACCACAGCGCCGCGAACAAGGCTCCCGCTTTTGGCGTCGCGGCCTTGCTCGCGGTGGCGATGCTGGTCAGCCTGGGCTGGATGTTTAAGCCGCAGACCCTCGTGGCAGCGAACGAGCCCGTTCCGGTGAAACCCGTCGCCCCCGGCGATCAGCAAAAGAACTGGGAGCACTGGGGCAATACCACCCGCGGCGACCGTTTCGCCGCGCTGGACCAGATAAACAAGCAAAATGTCCGCGACCTGAAGGTCGCCTGGGTTGCGCACACCGGCGATATTCCGCAGAGCAACGGCTCCGGCGCGGAAGATCAGAACACGCCATTGCAGATTGGCGACACGCTGTACGTCTGTACTCCATACAGTAAAGTGCTGGCGCTGGACGTGGATTCCGGCAAAGAAAAATGGCGCTACGATTCCAAAGCCACGGCGCCTAACTGGCAGCGCTGCCGCGGTCTGGGCTATTTTGAAGATCATTCCAGCGTGACAACGTCACAGGCAGAAACACAGCCTGCGGCATGCCCTCGCCGCCTGTTCCTGCCGACCACCGACGCCCGCCTGATTGCCATCAACGCGGATACCGGCAAGGTCTGCGAAGATTTCGGCGACCATGGTACCGTGGATCTGAGCGTCGGCATGGGCGAGATCAAGCCTGGATATTATCAGCAGACCTCTACGCCGCTGGTCGCAGGCAATGTTGTCGTCGTCGGCGGTCGCGTCGCGGATAACTACTCAACCGGCGAACCGCCGGGCGTGGTGCGCGCCTACGACGTGCACACCGGTAAGCTGGCGTGGGCGTGGGACCCGGGTAATCCGAACCTGACCGGCCTGCCGCCGGAAGGCCAGACCTACACCCGCGGCACGCCGAACGTCTGGTCAGCGATGTCCTACGACGCTAAGCTGAACCTGATCTACCTGCCAACCGGCAACGCCACCCCGGATTTCTGGGCGGGCGAACGTACCGCGCTGGATGATAAGTACAGTTCCTCCATCGTCGCCGTCGACGCGACCACCGGTCAGGTGCGCTGGCATTTCCAGACGACCCATCACGACCTGTGGGACTTTGACCTGCCTTCCCAGCCGCTGCTGTACGATCTGCCTGACGGTAAAGGCGGCACCACGCCTGTGCTGGTGCAGACCAGCAAGCAGGGCATGATCTTCATGCTTAACCGCGAAACCGGCAAGCCGGTGGCGAAGGTAGAAGAACGTCCCGTTCCGGCAGGTAACGTTGAGGGTGAACGCTACTCTCCGACCCAGCCGTATTCCGTTGGCATGCCGATGATTGGCAACCAGACGCTGACCGAATCCGACATGTGGGGGGCGACGCCTGTCGACCTGCTGCTGTGCCGCATTCAGTTTAAAGAGATGCGCCATCAGGGCGTCTTCACCCCGCCGGGTCTCGACCGTTCCCTGCAGTTCCCCGGCTCTCTCGGCGGGATGAACTGGGGCAGCGTCTCCGTTGACCCGAACAACAGCCTGATGTTCGTCAACGATATGCGCCTGGGCCTGGCAAACTACATGGTGCCGCGCGCTAACGTGGCGAAAAACGCCAGCGGCATCGAGATGGGCATCGTACCAATGGACGGCACCCCGTTCGGCGCGATGCGCGAACGCTTCCTGTCACCGCTTGGCATTCCGTGCCAGAAGCCGCCGTTTGGCACCATGTCGGCCGTTGACCTGAAAACCGGCAAGCTGGTGTGGCAGGTGCCTGTCGGCACGGTGGAAGATACCGGCCCGCTGGGCATTCGCATGCACATGCCAATCCCAATCGGCATGCCGACGCTGGGCGCTTCGCTCTCTACCCAGTCCGGTCTGCTGTTCTTCGCCGGCACGCAGGATTTCTACCTGCGCGCGTTTGATACCGCCACCGGGAAAGAGATCTGGAAAGACCGCCTGCCGGTCGGCAGCCAGTCCGGCCCGATGACCTACGTGTCGCCGAAAACCGGTAAGCAGTACATCATCATTAACGCCGGGGGCGCCCGCCAGTCTCCGGATCGCGGGGATTACGTTATCGCGTACGCGTTGCCCGATAAGAAGTAACAGATGAAAAAAGGGACCGAAAGGTCCCTTTTTTGTAGGTCAGATTTTGTAGGTCGGGTAAGCGAAGCGCCACCCGACACTGCCGACAACTCAGAACGTCTCCCAGTTATCCCCGGAAACCGTCGCCGCCGGACGCAGCGGCGGGTTCTTCGCCACTGGCGCAGACGTCACCGCGCGGCCCGACTTTGCACCGCTCAGACGAAACGCCCCGACCGCCTCGGTCAGACGCGCGCCCTGTTCTTCCAGAGACGCCGCCGCCGCAGAGGCCTCTTCCACCAGCGAGGCGTTCTGCTGGGTCACTTTATCCATCTCAGAAATCGCCTGGCTCACCTGGACAATACCGCGGCTCTGCTCGTCGGACGCGGCGGCAATCTCCAGCATGATGTCGGTCACGCGTTTAACCGCTTCGACGATTTCATTCATGGTGTTACCGGCGGCCACGACCTCACCGGAGCCCTGGTCGATCAGCGAGACCGATTCGTTAATCAGGCTTTCGATCTCTTTTGCGGCATTCGCACTGCGGCTTGCAAGGGTTCGGACTTCGCTTGCTACCACGGCAAACCCGCGCCCCTGCTCGCCCGCCCGCGCCGCTTCTACCGCCGCGTTAAGCGCCAGGATATTGGTCTGGAACGCAATGCTGTTAATAACAGCAGTGATCTCGGAGATTTTTTTCGAACTGGTGGAGATATTGCCCATGGTTTTGACCACGCCGGATACCATCTGGCCGCCGCGGCTGGCTTTCCCGGAGGCATCTTCCGCAAGCTTGCTGGCATGATGGGCGTTATCAGCGTTCTGTTTCACCGTTGCGGTGAGCTGTTCCATGCTTGCGGCGGTTTGCTCAATGGCCGCAGCCTGCTGTTCGGTACGCGAAGAAAGATCGGTGTTACCGGCAGAAATCTCGCTGGTGCCGCGGTAGATCTCCTCCGCCCCCTGACGTACGGTGCCCACGGTATTTTCCAGCGAGTGCTGCATGGTTTGCAGATCGCGCGTCAGGCGGCCAATTTCGCTGCGCCCGGCCACGTCGTCCGGCATCGTCAGGTCGCCTTTGGCGATATTCTCGATACGTTTCGCTGCACGCTGCAAAGGATTGATTACCGTACGGCGCAGAACGACAAAGGTCATCGCCGTCAGCACCAGCGCCAGCGCAAACGCGCCCACCATAAACATCAGGCCCAGCTGCGTGCGGCTGTGCGCCTGCGCCGTCAGCGCATTGGCACGCTCGGTACGGATCTTAATCGCCTTTAGCAGCACGGCGTTGTAAGCGTCATCCAGCGGACGCGCCGTTTCGTTTTCGTGGTTGATAATCGCTTCGAACATGCCGTTTTTGGCAAATTTCACCATCGGCTGCATGCCCGAGATATAGGCGTCGTAGCGTGCTTTCAGATCAGCGTCCAGCGCTTCGTCTGAAGAGGTGCGCACCGTACGGTTCATATAGGCGGTAAAACTGTCCTGGGACTGCTTAATGCGCTTTTCCGCCTCGCTGATGTTCTGCTTCATCGCATCCATCTCCGCGATGCGGCTTGCCGCACCGGCGTGGATCAGATTGATACGCGCGGTTCGAAGATGGTTTGAGCTGTTCGACAGCCCCATACGCACCTGAATTTCGGATGTGACATCCTGCTGATCGTTATCGGCCTGCAGCAGGAAATACCCCGCCAGACCCGAGCTCAAGGCGAAGAGAAGAATAATGCCACCGAGAATGGAGGAAAACAGCGGAACCAGCCTGATGTGATGCAAGAAGCTCAGCTTGCGCTGCGCCTGCATCGAAGTAGTGTTGTCCATGACCGTCGACTCTCTTGTAGGTAAGATGCGTAAAAACATGCGTGTTAAATAGTCATCGGCACGGTGGGGATTTAGATTACGGCTAAAAACGCCGCACTGGTCACACTTTAGAGAAGATTATTAAAGAAACGCCAGCGGTGAAAAACCGCTGGCAGAAGAGTTACTTGTCGCCGAAATGAATGACGGTACGGATGGATTTTCCTTCGTGCATCAGATCGAACGCGTCGTTGATCTGCTCCAGCGGCAAACGGTGGGTAATGAACGGGTCGAGCTGAATCTTGCCGACCATAGCATCTTCAACCATACCCGGAAGCTGAGTACGGCCCTTCACGCCGCCAAACGCGGAACCGCGCCACACGCGACCGGTGACCAGCTGGAATGGACGGGTTTTAATCTCCTGGCCCGCGCCGGCCACGCCAATGATGATGCTCTCGCCCCAGCCTTTGTGGCAGCATTCGAGCGCGGAACGCATCACGTTCACGTTGCCGATACATTCGAAGCTGAAGTCAACGCCGCCGTCGGTCATCTCAACAATGACATCCTGAATCGGTTTTTCGTGATCCTTCGGGTTAACGAAATCGGTCGCGCCCATTTCACCCGCGAGCTTGAATTTCTCCGGGTTGGTGTCGACCGCGATGATACGACCGGCTTTCGCCTGCACCGCGCCCTGAATCACCGCCAGACCAATGCCGCCGAGACCGAACACCGCCACGGTGTCGCCCTCTTTGACTTTTGCCGTGTTATGCACCGCGCCGATACCGGTGGTCACGCCGCAGCCCAGCAGGCAGACTTTATCCAGCGGCGCCTGCGGGTTCACCTTCGCCAGCGAGATCTCCGCGCAAACGGTGTATTCGCTGAAGGTGCTGGTGCCCATGTAGTGATAAACAGGTTCACCGTTATAAGAGAAGCGGGTGGTACCGTCCGGCATCAGCCCTTTCCCCTGAGTGGCGCGAACCGCCTGGCAGAGGTTGGTTTTACCGGATTTACAGAACTTACACTCGCCGCACTCCGCGGTGTACAGCGGGATAACGTGATCGCCAGGCTTCAGGCTGGTCACGCCCTCGCCCACTTCCACCACAATCCCGCCGCCTTCATGACCCAGCACCGCCGGGAAAACGCCTTCAGGATCGTCACCGGACAGCGTAAACGCATCGGTATGGCACACGCCGGTATGGGTGATTTTGATCAGCACTTCGCCTTTCTTCGGCGGTGCCACGTCGATTTCAACGATTTTCAGCGGCTGGCCGGGACCAAATGCAACTGCAGCGCGAGATTTCATCATGTCTTCCCTTTTTGTCAGGTGTGTGGGTTTATTTTAGATAAGAGCGCAGCAAATGGCCGACTTCTGCCATGCGTACGGCTCGCTGATCCGGCGTGGTTTCCCCCGTCACCAGCTCATCTTTGAGGTGAATTTCAACCATTTCGCCCATCAGGCCATTGGCAGCCCCGCGCACGGCGGCGATTTGCTGCAGGATGGCCAGACAGGGGTCGCCCGACTCCAGCGCGCGTTCAAGGGCCTCAACCTGGCCCCGAATGCGGCGGACGCGAGTAAGAATACGTTTTTTATCTTCGGGTGAATGCGGCATACGCCCTCCTGATACTATAGGGGGGTATGGTACCTATTTTATCCTTGATATGTAAACACTCTGTTTTTTATGGTTAATGCGCATTTCGTTAACGTTACGTATTACTCCGGCAGCGCTATACCTGAAATCTCAGTACAAATATTAATGAGACGATCCTGCAATGCAACGTCGTGCGCCTGCGGATTAGCCGTCATGCGCTTCATGTGATAGAAATATTTCCCCGTTACGTCAGCCTCAGTATCACGGCTGGCGGCAAGCCAGGCCTGGGTCAGGTGCGCCTGGTCCATATCGTCCGGGGCATGCGGCCCCCCCATCTTTGTCGGCACCCAGCCAAGCTCGAGGCTGTTACTACGCACATCACGCCAGCGACGCGCCAGAGCAAAAGCCAGCATAGCGTCGTGCAATTTACTCTCCGCATAGGCGTCGGCCCCATTCCAGCGACGTTTGCGCCAGAGAATATCATCCAGGTTTGCCCGGGCATGATGATGCATACCCGAACTCAGGTAGACGAGGCGATGCGGACGTTCAATCACCGCGGTGAGGATGTAAGCCGAGAGCGTGTTGATCGCGAAAACGTGCGGCAGCCCGTCGCGGGTCACGCGATACGCTTCATTGTAGCCAACGGCAGCATTGTGGATGACGGCATCGAAGCGTCCCAGGGCGTTGACACGTAATGCCGTTTGCCTGGCACCTTCAATTGTCTCCAGGTCACCGACAACGACGGCTTCAGCCTGCGGTAAGGCGCGTTGCGCATCTTCTGCACGGTTCGCATTACGCGCGTGCAACACAACCTGATGTCCTTGTTGAACCAGCAGTTCGGCCGCCATCAGACCCAGGCCTGTCGACGAACCGGAGATGAAAATGCGTGACATATAATTTCTCCAGATTAGTAAACCGACAGCAAAGGCTGCCGGCTCGAATGTTTCTTCAGGATTGCTGCATGCGAGACGCGCTCGCAATCAGTGCACCCAGCAGCGCACAGGCCGCACCAGACAGATATACAGCGGCATAACTAAACTGACCGGCGATCAGGCCAGCTACTGGCCCGGCGATTCCATAAGCGACATCCAGAAATGCAACGAATGCGCCCATTGCACTGCCGCGGTTGGCTTGTGGAACACGTTTTAAGGCTTCAACGCCCAGTGCGGGGAAAACCAGTGCACAGCCCAGTCCGGTAACCAGAGCACCTGCTAGTGCCATCCATTCGTTTGAACCCAACCACAACATTGCCTGGCCAAGCGCTTCAACCACCAGTGACCAAACCGCAACGCGATAGCCGCCTGTTTGGTCTGGCAGATGCCCCAGGGCGAGGCGAATGAAAATAAAACCCAGACCAAACGCAGTCATCACCAGGCCGGCGTTCTGCCAGTGATGTGCCGCAAAGTACAGCGAGGCAAAAGCGGTTAGTCCTGACAACCCAACGCCCTGCAGCATTAATCCCAGCCCTTCGCGCCAGATGCGCCCTACTACGCGATGGAATGGCAGTCGCGGACCTCCAGGCGATATATATGATGTGGTACAAAATGCAACCAGAGCGGCCAACATCGGTGCAGCAATATAGGCAATCATCGCCATTGTGAGGCTGTAATGCTGATATAACGCCATGCCAACAGGAGCACCAATCGACAGCGCCGCGAACATCGCGATGCCGGTCCAGGACATGGACATACCGGCGCGCTGAGGGCCAACTGAGGCAATGGCCCAGGACACACATCCCGTCACGAACTGACTTTCGCCAAAACCGGCCATCAGACGACCTGCGATAACAATGCAAAGGGTTGCAGCAGGCGATAAATCCGTTACCGAAGCCACCAGATACAGCGCCCCTGCTATCGCTGAAAGGATTGCTCCCTGCAGAGCAGAACGTTTACCGCCCTGCTGGTCCGTAACCCGTCCGGCATAGCCGCGGGTGAGCACCGTGGCCAGAAACTGGATGCCGATCACCAGTCCCACCACGAGGTTACTGAAGCCGAGATGACCATGGATGAACAATGGAATCACCGGCAGTGGCAGTCCGACTGCCAGATAGCCAAAGAAAAGTGCGGCAATAACGCCCGTTGCCGGGCGGGGAAGCAGGACGCGCGGGGTGTTATCCTCCGCGAGCCGCTTAATGGCGAGGGCTCCCATGTCATTATCCTTTATGAAATATGATTAAGTGGGTTGAACGGCCCGGTGTATCAGGCCGCTCTGTCATCAGGATGCTTTAAAAAGATCGATGTGATAGCCGCTGGCGTTGAGCAGGTAATCACGAGAAGCGGTTATCTCTGTGCTTAGCGCCGCCAGATCAATATCCACCAACTTGCCCGCACGTTTACGAAGCTGGCCGGCCACCATCACGGTATCTACATCAGACCGCTCTATCGCCTGCACGACGGTACCAATTACGTTGGTTACCGGGAAAACAGCGGCTCCGCTGGTGCGAACCATGATAATGTCGGCCTGCTTGCCTGGCGTAAGGGTGCCAATCTGATCCTCCAAACCGGCCGCACGCGCGCCATTAACCGTTGCCGCTTTCAGGACCTCCTCGGCCGTGATGGGTGACGACACATTGTCCTCACCACGGAAGCGACGGTAGCGCATAGCCGATCGCTGTTGCCCGAACAGAGCGTGCATTTCCCCGAACATATCGCTGCCAAAGGCAGTATCAAGGTCAATGCCCAGTGCCGGGGTCAAGCCGCGATCGACAGCCTGCTGGTAGGCAAAACTTTCATCGTCGAAGCCAAATAGCGCATCCGACCGTGGATTGACAGTGATGTTTACTCCTGAATCGGCCAGGAGCTTCCAGGTATCCTGAGGAACCCTTGAACAGTGGTTGAAGATGTTATGTGTGCCCAGTACGCCCGGCGTGGCAAACTCAGGGCCTAGATTGGCGAGATCGCCGATGAATTCGGTCAGAATACGCATGTCGAGTTTGCGAGCGACCTTCCACCAGTCAAGATTGAGCTGACCAAACAGACCAACGTGCACCAGGCTGTCACTTGTATTCCAGCTTCGCGAGAGTCGCTCCAAATCGGCAGGCAAATGCGCCGATGAAGCTTCTTTATCCATTGCTGCACCGACCATATGTAACGCGCGGATGCCGCTTTCCTTTAGAGCATCTAATGCTGCATCAGTATGCTCGGGGCTGCGCGAGTTGTGGCAGGCATCAATGATGGTAGTAATACCGGCATCCAGTGAGGCAAGTGCCGTGAGCCTGGTACTCAGGTACATGTCCAGGGGACGATAATGTTTGCCCAGTTTCTCTGCGACCACATCAATGTAATCAAACAGATCGTCGACATTTGGCATCATGCGGCGCATTACGCCAAGCCACATATGGTGATGAGCATCCACCAGGCCGGGCATAACGATATGGCCAGCTGCATCAATCACCAGGGCATCATCCGTCTGCAGTTCCGGACCCACAGCTGCGATACGGTCGCCATGGACGAGAACATCGCCCACGGAGAGGTTGGGTATATCGGCATCCAAAGTAAGGATGATGCCGCCTTTAAAAAGAGTGCGCGTCGTTGTCATTTCGTATTCCTCAGGGTTAAGTGATGCCGTTCGTTGCGAGGTTTGCCCAGCCGGGGACAGGGAAAATAGCGCCTGGCAACGAATTGGCTGACACAATAGGTTGCGCACCATTTTTGATAAAGGTAGTTTTATGCAAATTATATTTGAATAAATTCAAAGGTGAGTCTCTATGAGTTTTGACGGAAGGCTACTGTCAGGATTGAGCGTGTTGGCCGCAGTTGTCGAGGCGGGTAGTTTCAGTCGCGCTGGCGAGGTGCTGGGACTGTCCGCTTCTGGCGTGAGCAGATCGATAGATCGCCTTGAAGAGAGGCTCGGTGTGCGTTTGCTAAACCGTACGACGCGTACGATGAACCTGACGAACGAAGGCCGGGCTTTGTATGAGCGCGCCTCGCCACATCTTGAAGGGATTGAAGTTGCGGCAAGCTACGTATCCGGTGCCGCCATTGCTGTACGAGGATCATTACGGGTCAGCGTTAATCCAATCTTCGCTCGTTATATTTTGGCCCCGAAACTGCCTCTTTTGCGCGAACGTCATCCGGAACTGGAACTTACAGTAGTGCAGCAGCCTGACGTAGGGGATCTTGTGACAGAGGGTATAGATGTTGCGGTGCGTTTCGGGCCGCAACTCCCCTCAACTATTTCTTCGAAATTGCTCTTTCAGACGCGCGTACTCACTGTGGCATCACCGGCATATCTGAAACGGCATGGTCGACCTGAGCATCCTGAAGAACTAGTCACGCATGAGTGCATTCAGTATATCGATCCTCGCCGCGGGAAACCGTTTGAGTGGGAATTCCGTCGTGATCGCGAAGTACTGGCTATTGATACTTATGGTCATTTGACGACAACCGATGTAGATCTGATGGTGCAATCCTGCGTAAGTGGTGTTGGCATTGCCCAGGTACTTTCACTCAGCGTCACGCAGTTGATCGCTGACGGAATGCTGGTCGAACTTTTTCCGGAATGGCCTGGCGAAACCTATCCGCTGTATATCACGCGGCCATCTCGTCGACTGCCCCCCGCTGCTGTCGAAGCCTTTATGGAATTTTGCGCTGAAATTTGCGCAAATCATGCAGCGAATTGAAAAAAGAAGCTATCAGCTGCTGGCCGCACTTCAGCGGCGAGCAGCTGATGGCCTCAGCGATAATCAAAGAATTTGTCTGCTCACAAGCATGGCCCCATTAATTTATTCCTTATTCGAGATTATTTAATCTGCCTCAACATGTACGCTGATGTTCAGCCGTTTTGCTTCCATCGATATCATTTTTTGGGCAAGAACCATATTGCCGCCATGTACTTGATCTATTAAGTGTTGAACGAGAGTCATCATCAAATAATCCTTATTAGCCGGATAAAAATCGATCATATCAATCCCGCTATCCTGCAGCTGCTGGTGCGTAGTTCTCTCCGTTTCAGCAACAATTTTGGCTACGCTGGCCTGCATCTTTTCGATTTGCTCAAATACAATACGGTTTATGATTTCGATTTGTTCTGGCTTTAAGTCCTTTACCATCATTACCTCTCATAAAATTTTGTAGCTAAGAAAATTTGGATTATGACAAACCTAATATAAGTACAGGAAGTGAGTCTTCATTCATCATTTAGCAGTATCTTAGGTACGACGGAACGTTTGCTGCCGCACAACGATATACCGCCAGTATAACCTCTCCATAATCAGCAAGATCGGTCAGGATTTTGGCCGTTCGGTGAGGCAAAGTAGGTCATCAGGAGGATGCAATGAACGATGCAATCAAAACGGCTTACCGCGAGCGCTTCACGACGGTGTGCGACTATATCGCCCAACATCTCGATGAACCGCTCACGCTGGAGAAGCTCAGCGCGTTAGCCTGCTGTTCGCCTTATCATTTTCACCGGCAGTTTCTGGCGTTTAGCGGCCAGCCTTTATATCGCTATATCCAGTGGCTGCGTCTGCGTCATGCTTCCTGGCGACTGGCGTTTAATCCTCAGGATAAGGTGATTGATATTGCGCTCGATGCCGGGTTCCAGAGCCCTGAATCGTTCAGTCGCGCCTTCAGAAACGCGTTTGGAAAAAGCCCGCGTCAGTTTCGGCAGCAGCCGGACTGGCTGAACTGGCACCAGCGCGTACCGAAAATGACCTTTCAGGAGCAAAAAACGATGGAAATTAAGATTGTCGATTTCCCACAGACCCAAGTGGCAATGCTTCAGCACCGTGGCAACCCGGATCGGGTAAATGACAGCGCGGCGAAATTTATTGCCTGGCGTAAAAGCTCGGGCCTATCGCCAGTACACGAAAGCAGCACGTTTGGTATCGCCTGGGATGACCCGGCAACCACACCCGCAGACGCCTTTCGTTTCGATATCTGCGGCAGTATCTCTGAAGCGATACCAGAAAATGAATTCGGGGTTTGCAGTGGCGAAATCGACGGCGGACGTTACGCCGTAGCCCGCCACACGGGGTCTCTGGATACCATTTCCGCCACGGTGTGGGCGATGTTTCGCTACTGGCTACCGGCCAGCGGCGAAACGCTGCGCGATGCCCCGGTATTTTTCCACTACCTCAACTTCATTCACGAGGTGCCAGAACATGCGCTGCAAACGGATATCTACCTGCCGTTAAATTGACTATCCCTTGTTTCCACCTTTTCCGGGTAGCGCTGAGCTTGCCCGGCATAGGACTCCCTTGCAAACTGCGCCAGCGTTTGCCGTTCCTCCTTGAGATAGCAACTGAAACCCTGTCACTAATGGGCCATCCGCGCCTGCGCGAACGGTGCAAAAAATCAAACACACCTTTAGATAAAGGCCACTTATTCTGGCATACGTTCCCAGGTAGTATTCAGACACATGACGAGTAAAGTTGTGACTTAATAGTCGCAGTATCTCTAATGCAGATAAACCAACCCACGGAGATAAAATGCTGGTATTTTTAACAATGTTTATATTTTCACTGACGCTTTCCTTTTCTCCTGGCCCGGTTAATATGGTGATTATATCGTCTGGTGCCGTTCACGGCTTTAGAAAGACCTTCTCATTTGTCTCCGGTGCAACGATAGGGTTTACGTTATTACTTATCTTTATATGTTTCGGCTTTTACGCTGCAATCGAAAAATATCCAGTGTTTTTCCGGTATCTTAATATTGCCGGTTCTTTATTTATCATGTGTCTGGGCTATAAGATAGCGTCGTCACGGTCCGATATGTCATTAACAAAAACGGATTCACCCGGTTTTATTCAGGGTTTTGTCATGCAGTGGATCAACCCCAAAGCATGGACCGCGTGCGCCTCTGGGGCAGCGATGTTTTCTGAACCCTCTAGCCCTGTTACAGCTCTCGTCTTTATCACGGTCTATTTTTTAGTCTGTTATATGTCGCTTTCAGCATGGGCATTGATGGGAGAAAAAGTATCTGTGCTGCTCAGGAGCACGCGGCAGCTCCGCACGTTTAACGTGTTGATGGGCGGACTGTTGCTTATTACGGCGTGTTACATGCTCTTTTTAGCATTTTAACCCGTTATAACGCGTGAAACTCAATCGCGTTATAAATATCATTAATCAATTTGTAGGCAATACTGCTGGTCGACATATTAGAAGGCCATACGGCATAGACTTTCAGCGGTTCTAATGACCAGTCAGGAAGTATTTCCAGCATTTCTCCGCGCTTAACATCCTCTTCGCTTAAATAGCGAGGAGGTGCTGCGAGACCAATTTGTTGTCTGGCAAGGGCATAAGCGGCTTCGACATTATCTACATACACCGTGGGCGTATACGTTACGACGGCCACTTCTCCATTTTTATGTCGAAATTCCCGGTTATTCTGCCTCATATTGAGTCCAATCCATGGCAGTTTCGCCAGGTCATCAGGATGCGTAATCGTCGGGTAATGGCTGAGCAATTCCCGGGACGCAACTACCTGGCGCGGCAGCACAAAAAGATGGCGCGCTTTAAGAGAACTGTCCGGAAGCTCGCCGATTCGAAATGCCACATCGATACCGTCGGCAATAATATCTCTGCGCGTATCGCTATAAGAGATATTCAGTAAAATGCCCGGATGACGTTTTATAAAATCGGCCAGATGGCGGGTAAACGGACTCTTCAGAAAAACGGCAGGAAGAGAAACAGTCAGCTTATTCGCCGTTGAGATCGAACGCTGCTTAAATTCAATGACCCCCTGCTCATACAGCGCCAGCATCGATTTGGCCGTTTCCAGCAAGTTGGCGCCATCGTGAGTCAGAGAGAGTTTACGGGTATTTCTGTACAGTAACGCGCAGCCAAGATTTTTTTCCAGCTTTGATAAATGCGCGCTTGCCGTTGCGGTTGTAAGCCCTAACGCTTCCGCCCCACCTGAAATGGATCCTGCCTCAGCAATCTTTGCAAACACTATCAGATAACGGATGTCATCAATCATTTATCGTCCTGTTGCGACGGTGTTCCTGCGAACTACGCGTTTAATCATAGAGTTACGATATCGTACTTTCCTCTCCGGTCGCATCTCTTTTTATCGTTTGGACTTTAGTGCCCTACTCATTTTGCGAGGCGCTGCAGTGTCAACCCGGCGACATCCTCTTCTGGGAGCCGGACAGCCCGTAATGACGCGTCTGCGCCAGCGTTTGCAGCTCCTTCTTAAGCCAGCGCGTTGCGCCCCGCTGGCCGCTGCGTTTATGCGAGTAAATTTTCACTTCAAACGTGCGTATCGAAAACGGTAAAGGAAAAATCCTCAGGTCCGCTGCCGCAGCCAGCTTCTCAGCGGCAAAACGGGGGATCGCCATCAGCAGGTCGCTCTCCGCAACGATAAACGGCGCGCTGAGCATCGACGGCGTTTTGATCGCGATTTGTCGGGTATAGCCCAGTTGTTCCAGCCGCACGTCCAGAACGCCCTGCTTCTCATTCCATGGCGTCACCACCAGGTGTCGGGCCGCGAGATACTCCTCCAGCGTGAGACGCGTCCGGCGCGCGTTGCTGATGACCACATACTCATCTTCAAACCAGTCGATCTCTTCCAGCTCCGGGTGCCGGATATCATCCTGAGTGCTGAACCCCAGCGCGAGATCCACTTCGCCCGCCAGCAGTTCCGTCAGCGCAGGGCTGTGCGGCAGATAGCGCAATTCGAAACGCAAACCCGGGGCAGCAAGCTGCAGTTTGTGCATCAGCGCCGGGAAAATGCACAGCGCGGTAAAGTCCGTAATCCCAATTTGTAAGCTTTCGGTACTGCTGGCCGGGTCAAACTCCGGCTGCGGGGTCAGCTCATGATTGAGGAACGACAATGCGGAAGCAATGGAAGGCGCAAGCTGAGTGGCATACACGCTGGGGGACATGCGATGCCCTTCGCGAAAAAAGAGCGGGTCATTAAGGGTGATGCGCAAACGCGACAGCGCATGGCTCAGTGCCGATGTGCTCATCGCCAGCTCGTCAGCGGCCAGCCGAACGGAACGGTGGCGGTAAATCGCGTCGAAAACGGGCAGCAGGTTTAAATCAAGACGCCTCAGTACCGGATGCATAATATTCATCATTTGTTGATTTCATTGCACTTAATTCTTCGGACAATACTCCGTATGCTTAACGCCATCAATCGAAACACAGGAAAAACAATGAGCATCACCATTCGTCAGGCCCGCCCCGAAGATGCAGCGGCAATATACGCCATGATCTACGAGCTGGCGGTGTATGAAAAAGCGCCGGAAGAAGTGGTTACCACGCCGGAGGAGATCCGCGAAACGCTCTTTGGCGCAGGCACAAAAACCGAAGCGTTGATCGCGGAGTTTGACGGTAAGATAGCCGGCTATGCCGTGTTCTTCACCAGCTATTCGACCTGGCTGGGACGCAACGGGATTTATATGGAAGACCTGTACGTTTCTCCGGATTATCGCGGTAAAGGCGCGGGAAGAGCGCTGCTGAAACATATCGCGCAGCTCGCGGTAAAACGGCAGTGCGGCCGCCTTGAATGGAGCGTTCTGGACTGGAACCAGCCCGCCATTGATTTTTACCTGAGCATAGGCGCGCTGCCGCAGTCCGAATGGGTTCGCTATCGTCTTGATAGCGACGCGCTGCTGAAATTTGCCGAATAGCGACACGTGGTACCGGAGAAGATCCCGCCCTGCGGGATCGCTCTGTCCTGCCTTTATCCCGCCTCAACAGATTCTGAATTTATGCTACCCTTCCATAAATTTCATAAACATATTGCAGAACGCCATGACGACAGCCCCTTTTATCCGCCCACAACTTTCCCTGCCAGACGGTGCCGACAGGCTGCTGTTGCATTCCTGCTGCGCCCCCTGCTCGGGTGAAGTGATGGAGGCTATCCAGGCGTCGGGGATTGACTACACGATTTTCTTCTACAATCCCAATATCCATCCGCAGAAGGAATACCTCATTCGGAAGGAGGAAAATATTCGGTTTGCGGAAAAACACGGCGTGCCGTTTGTTGATGCCGATTACGACACCGATAACTGGTTTGAGCGCGCGAAAGGCATGGAATGGGAACCCGAGCGTGGCGTCCGCTGCACCATGTGCTTCGATATGCGTTTCGAGCGTACGGCGCTCTATGCGGCAGAAAATGGATTCAGCGTCATCAGCAGCTCGCTGGGGATCTCCCGCTGGAAAAACATGCAGCAGATAAATGACTGCGGCCAGCGTGCTGCCGCGCGCTATCCGGGTATGGTTTACTGGGACTATAACTGGCGTAAACAGGGCGGCTCCTCTCGCATGATTGAGATCAGCAAGCGGGAGCAGTTTTACCAGCAGGAGTACTGCGGGTGCGTTTATTCACTCAGGGACAGTAACCTGCATCGTAAGTCTCAGGGACGCCCGCTGATTCGCATCGGGAAACTGTATTACGGTCAGGATGACAATGAGAAATAACGGGTTCCCGGTATAGAGATATATCCGAAAACAGCCCTGACGTGTACCGAATTTAGCCTTATGTCTCCCACATCCAGAAAGAGCGGCTATCCTTTAATTATCAACAAAAGGAGGTAAAAATGTCTGATTTCGGTACTGATAAAAACACCCAGTTTGCTGAAGATAAAGCAAAAAATAAATTTGACGAGCTTGCAGGTTCAGCGCAGCAGCAGTTTGGTGAATTCGTCGATTCACCAAAGCATCAGGTAAAAGGTGCGGCTAAAAAATATGCCGCACAGGCCAGCGATGCCGTTTCCGACGTTACTGAAGCTGTCAGAAATAATCCCCTCACCGGCCTCGTCGCAGCGGGTGCGGTCGGTATTGTTCTCGGCCTGCTGCTGGGTCGAAAATAATAAAAGGCCCTTCGGGGCTTTATTTTTTCTTAGCTAAAAATCCTGACCATGCGATCTAACTCTTCCTCTTTCACGGCCCGCGATAAATAATATCCCTGAAAGTTTTTGACGCCCAGCGCGACTAATTTTTCAAACTTTTCTGCACTATCAACCCCCTCGGCAATACAGTCCGTTCCGGTCATGTCGCTGTAAATCTGTATCGCTTTAATCAGGTTATAGTCATTGTCGTTTGCCACAAAATGCTCAACGATGTCCCGATCCAGCTTGAGTCCATCAAAATGCACCTGTCGCACCGGGAACATAGTTTGATGATTAGAGAAGCAGTCATCCAGGAACAATCGACACCCCGTATTACGCAAATGCCGCATGGTTTCAGGGATCCTTTTGTCCTTCGTCACGTCAATATCTTCGGCGAATTCAAAGACCAGCTTCTCGGCCCACTGCGGTTTGAGCAGCATGTCGATAGCTTTCTTTGCCATATCAGGCAATGCATTCCCGGAAGCCAGGCGAGGCGGAATATTCACAGAAAAATAGTATTTACCGTTATACTTATTAATCCCGGACACGGCGGCATGGATGACTAACGCCGTTATTTTCAACCATATCTCATGGTTTGAAATATCCGTGAGAAAACTGGCCGGCTTGACAATTTTACCGTTTTTATTCCAGCGGATCAGTATCTCAAAGCCTACGCCTTTTTTGTCACGATCGGTAATGATCTGATAAGCAGGGAAGATCTCTTTTTTATATAATGCATTAAAAATCTCTGCTTCCTTATCCGTAAACTCCGTATTTTGACTCCGCCGCTTGATACTTCTTTCCGTATTAAAATTGTGCGAGTCGTGTAACCACCGCTTAATTAAGCGTAATTTCAGCACGCCTTCCTTACGGTGCGTATAAACCGTTTTATTAGAAAGCCCCATTTCATCGCACATTTCTTTTACGGATATGCCGCGGTAGAAATTTAATAAAACGTCAATCTCTCTTTTTGTTAGCCATTTTACGTTGTCTTGCGAAGAATTATCCTTGTAGCGATCGCGTAATAAGTACGAACGATCTTTAAAAACATGATGGTGCGTTTGAGAACCAGTGACGACATCTGAAACGCGGGCTATGCGAATCAATGATAATTGATAACTATTATTTAAAAGAGTGCCCAGGGTGCGATATAGCCAGCCATCCGGTATGTCGCCATACAGGGTGACGCGTCGAATAACGGGAAGTGCATTGAGCACGGATGCCAGTCGCTTCAGGCTCTCCAGGAGACTGACGATACCTTTTCCGAGAAACACCACAATATGAGCGCTCTGATTTATAAGGATATTTTCCAGATCCTGTTGGGATGCCTCATCCCCGTCAAAGTGAATATGCGAAGCCTGTATTCCGTACTGGTTAAGGATCAGACGATATCCCTGGAACGTAAAACCGCAGGTGGAGATGACAAATTTATGTTCATCGCACGCCTCATTTCTGAGAGAAATTGTGTGGGTCATAAACTGCTCCTGGGCACTAAGGCGCCATTTCCATTTGTGAATACGTAAAATTTAACGCACCTGTTATAAACATTAATTTTACAGTACCGACTCAGGGTAAGAAACAGATATCAGCTGAACTCACAGGAACATCTTTGCGTTAATCACCGTCGTTTAAATGTACTTTTCTTTGCAAATAACAACGGCAAATATCTTATTCTCAGGGTATAATGAAAATTCCGAAAAGAAGAGTGGACACTTCATCTATCGGCTCATTCAAATACGAGAAAAATGCTATGGATAATCACATCTCATCCAGGGCCTTGCTACATCGAAGGGATGTTATAAAGAACAATCCGCGATTCGGTGAGGCAATATTAGAGCACTACACAATTAATGACACCATCTACAAAAAACAACCTTTGTTCTACAAGACAATGCTGCAGGAATCACGATTTAACATTATTCTCTCCATGTGTTGTTTTATTTTTGGAAATCAGGCCGAGTCAGTTTCAGAGATTAAAGAGCTATGCTCTCGCTATAAAATAGCCAGCCCCAACAGCGTGATTGCGATCATTACGATACTGAGAACCACCGGGCGCATCAGGACCTGGCGCTGCACGGATGATCGACGCAAAACGAGAATCGCGCCAACTGAAAAAGGACTCAATGAACTTAAGCGTTATATGTCCGGCGCTTTTTTGCCCGTCAGCATTCTTTATCCGGCATTTAATATTAATGTTAATCTGCTGGATAATGATATTTTGAGAAACAACTTCTTCCGCCGCGCGGCTGAATATCTTTTTCGGGGATTAACGTTCAGAAAGGTGTTGCCTGAGGTGGGATTATTTATTGATAAAGATGGCGGCCGTATGATTATGCTTTATATCTATCTGCAGGCCATGAAAAATAAATCCGCTCACGGTGCGGTCATTGACTATTCAGCCAGCACGCTCGCAAAAGAATTTTTTGTTTCACGCATCCACGTCAACCGAATTATCAAATCGGCACAAGAGGCGGGATATCTTAAAGATCGTGGTGATGGTCGGATGTCGATATACCCGGCGTTTATCGACCTTGTCGAAAATTATGCCGGTTTATATTTTGCGTATGTTACGCATTACATCAACGTTGTGCCTAAAGAGCGACGCCACGCTCACAACGTGACGTCAACCGTATAATCCAGCAGGCGTTCGGAGTTCCGAACGCCATTCCCCTATCGTTCCCGCAGCGCCTCTTTTGCCTTGTTCAGCGGTTTCAACAGATAATCCAGAATGGTTTTGCTGCCGGTTTTAATATCAACGGTGGCAATCATGCCCGGAAAGACCGGAAATTCCTGACCCTGCTTATTGGTCAGATGGTTACTGTCGGTACGAATATAAACGCGATAGTAGTAGACATCCCTTTTCACCTCATCCTGCAGGGTGTCCGGCGAAATCATGGTCACTTCCCCTTCCAGCCCGCCGTAAATGGAGTAGTCATAGGCCGTAATTTTCACCAGCGCTTTCTGGCCAGGATGAATAAACGCCACATCGCGCGGCGAGATTTTCGCCTCGACTACCATCTGATCGTCAAGCGGGACAAGGCTCATCAGCTTGCCGTTCGGCGGGATAACGCCTCCCACGGTCGTGACGTCAATATCCTTCACGATCCCGCGAACCGGGGCATTGAAGGTCAGCCGGGTCAGGGAGTCCTCACGCCCTTTCATCACCGAACGCTGGGCCTCAATCTCCGCATTGGCTTTTGCCAGCTCTTCACGGGCGCGAACGTAATACTGGTTTTTCATCTCGGTGATTTTATTCTCAAGCTCATTTTTTTGACGCTCAAGACGTAACACCTCAACCTTGCTGGCCGCTCCCTGGGTCACTAGCGGTCGGGTTAACGACAGCTCGCGCTGCACCAGCTCGGCGCCCTGACGCAACCCGGCCAGCCCTTTTTCGAGACTTTCACGACGGGACTGATAGAGCGCCGTTTCCTGTTTGACCAGCTCAACGTCGTCATCCAGCTCCTCCGGAAACGCGAGCTCCGTGTCGTTCACCTCGGCCTTCAGGCGCGCAGCGGTTGCCAGCGCCGCATTCAGGCGAGACTCGCTCTCCAGCACGCTCGACTCGGTTTTTGTCCGGTCAAGCTGCGCGAGCTGCTGGCCGCGTTCCACGATGTCGCCTTCGCGCACCATCAGGCTGTGGATGATGCCGCCTTCCAGAGACTGGATGACCTGCTCATGCGAAGACGGTATGACCTTGCCGCTGCCGGTCGTCACTTCATCCAGATGGAACAGGCTTGCCCAGACGATAAACACCGCCAGCAGGGCGAACAGGGACCATGCCACCAGCGACGAGCGCGGCAGGCGCGGCTCCTTCAGTCGGCTATTGAAACGAGAGAAATCATTCATGCTGCGCCCTCCTCTGCAACCGCCGCCGGCTTCATGGTCACCGTACGCTGCGCGGCTTTCTGCGGCGCCATGCCGTGCTGGTGCAGGATCGCATCGCGCGGGCCGTCCATCACCACCTTGCCGTTTTCCAGCACGATGATGCGGTCGACCAGGTCCAGAATCGGCAGGCGATGCGTCGCCACCACCAGCGTCCGGCGTTTACCCAGCCATTTGTGAAGATGCTGAATAAACTGCTTCTCGCTCATTTCGTCCAGCCAGGCGGTAGGCTCGTCCAGCAGCAGGATAGTCGGCGAGGTAATCAGGGCACGCGCCAGCAGCAGCGCCTGACGCTGACCGCCGGAGAGGCCAGCCCCGCCCTCGTTGATGATGTAGTTCAGCCCCATTTTCTGCTTGCGCACAAACTCCAGCGCGCCGCTGTTAACCAGCGCCTGATGAATCTCATCGTCGGTGGCTAACGGGTTCCCCATCAGGATGTTGTCCCGCACGGAGCCAAAGAACAGCCGGGCCTGCTGGCTAAGCAGCTGCATGTCGCGGCGCACGTCGGCCGGGTCCAGATGATTGAGGGCGATATCGTCGAGCAGGATGCTGCCCTGCTGCGGCTCCTGCATGCCCGCCAGAAGCTGTAGCAGCGTGCTTTTACCGGAGCCGTTGCGCCCGAGCACCGCCACGCGCTCTCCGGCGCGGATCTGCAGCTTGCTGATGTTGAGCACGGTGAGTTTCTCTTCCTCGTCGTAATAAAACCCGACGTCCTCAAGCGCATAGTCGCCGCGCAGGTGGGCTTTATGCACCTTCTTGCCGTGCTGCGGATCGTCAATCGGGCGCTGCATCAGGTCGTCCAGCCCCTTGCGCGCCACCTTTGCCGACTGCCAGCGCGAGAGCACGCCTGAGATCTGCGACAGCGGCGCGATAGTGCGCGATGCCAGAATCGAGGTTCCCACCAGCGCACCGGTGGTCATGTCACCGCTGATGACCAGATAACAGCCCACCAGCAGCACCACCGCATAGACGATGGACTGCACCTCCTGCGTCCACGTGAGCAGCAGGCCCGTCAGCCAGCGCTGCTTCATGCCGACGCTGGCGGCGACGTCGTTGGTGTTGTTCCACTGGTTCTGGAAACGCTGCTCGGCGCGCATCAGCTTGATGTCCTCAATGCCCTGCACCGCTTCCACCAGCGTGGCGTTGCGGATGGCGGATTCACGCATCCCTTCGCTGGAGAGTTTCCCCAGCGGGCGCTGCACCAGCAGGCCGGGGATGAGCAGCAGCGGCACGGCGAGCAGGACCACCAGCACCAGCGGGCCGCCAATCATCCACAGAATAAAGACGAACAGCAGGAAGAACGGCAGATCGGAGATAGCCGCAATGGTGGTCGAGGTGATCAGCTCGCGCACCGACTCCAGCTCGCGGATCTGGGCGATAAACGATCCGGTTGATTTCGAGCGCGCGCCGTTTTTAATCCGCAGCGCGTGGGCAAAAACGCGTTCAGAGATACGCAGGTCGGCGCGCTTGCCCACTACGTCAGAAATATGCACCCGCAGCATACGCATGATGAATTCGAACACGATGGCAATCATCACGCCGCCAAACAGGACCCACAGCGTGGCTTCCGACTGCGACGGTACCACCCTGTCGTACACCTGCATGGAGAAAACCATGCCGGAGAGCGCCAGCACGTTGGCAACCAGCGCCACCAGCATAATGTCGCTGTAGCGTCGCCAGTCCTTCAGAGCCAGCTGCCAGAACCAGTTTTTCTCATAGGGTTTGATGTAGTCGTCCACGCGGGCATCCGGCGTGGACTCGAGCGGGCGCAGCACCATCAGCCCTTTTAACCGCGCCCCGAGTTCGTCACGCGTCAGCGTGGTCTCCAGCCCCGCGTCGCCGCTAAACTGCAGGCTGACGTTGCCTTCGCTGTCCATGCGGTTAATGACCGCGATTTGTCCGCCGGTGAATTCCGCCAGCAGCGGCAGGCGCCACGGATCGAGGGATACCGCTTCAGCCGCCACCATACGCATCCCCAGCCCAAGCTGGCGCGCCATCTCCTCCAGCACCAGCTGGCGCGGAGACTGGCTTTCATGGTTAATCGTGACCCGAACATGCTCCGCTGAGAAATCCAGCCGGTAGTGCTTCGCGATGATGAGCATGCCCTGCAGCCAGGGTTCGTACTGTGGATGTGTCTTCATAATGCTACGTCCTGTCCAGAGCGGTAATTTCGCACTGAAATGATACCTTTACGGAATGATTAAAAATCGAACACTCTCTAAACGAGCCCGCAAAATAATCTTGTGAAATATAGGGTTATCGCTTTTCATGTAAAGAAACGCAAAAGGCCGCGAGGATCGCTCCCCGCGGCGTTGTTTTACGCAATTAACAGCTGATGGTTCGCCAGCAGCGTCGCCAGATCCGTCTGCACGCCGTTCAGCGTCACCAGGGTGGTTGGCGAGAACTGACCGCCGGTACCGTCCAGGTCAACCTGGATCTCGGTATTGCTGCCGTTCTGCACCACGCGGATGTAATCGCTGATATTGCCCGCGCTGCTGTCCAGCGTGGCGACGCCGTTCACGTAGCTCGCCGAGCCCGTGCCGGTATAGCCGCTGCCGGAGAGCAGATCGCGCAGGTCAATACGATCCGTGTCCGCGGTCCCTTCCCAGGTGCCGACCGTAAAGCCGTTCACCACGTCGTGACCGTTACCGCCCGTCGCATCCGAGGCGTTGATCAGCTTGTAGAGCAACGTATCGTGACCACCGCTGCCGATGTTGAAGGTGTCGTTTCCGCCGCGCCCTTCGAACTGGTTATCACCGCTGTTGCCGGTAATAACGTCGTCGTAATCCGAGCCGTTGATGCCTTCAATGTTCAACAGTCGCGTGGTACCGAACCCGGTGTTCTGCGCGGTTGAGAGGCGCAAATCAACGGTCACGCCGGAGGTCGCATTGCGGTAATCCACCACGTCCATCCCGCCGGTGTTGCTCCAGGTGTCGTAGTCGGAGTGGGTATTCCAGCCGCCGGAGCCGTTGTAGGTATAGGTGCCGTCCTCTGCGATAAAGGTGTCGTTATACCCGGTCCCGGTGATGGTCCCGCTGTGGCCGCCGGTGGCGGCTTCGGCCGTCAGGACGTAGCCCTCTTTGCCGTTGCCCGCCTCCAGACCGCTCCAGGTGACGTTATCCGACACGCCGTTGGTGATCTTCAGGATCTCGGCCGAATAGGTTTCATTCGGATCCAGACCGTAGAAGCTCACCAGCGCAGAGGTATCGTTCGACCCGATACCGGACTGGGCGTTGATGATCTGCGAGGCCACCAGCACGCCCGCGGCGTTGTACAGATTGACCGTGTTACCGTAGTAGGCGTTGATGCCCTCGCTGTCGACAATGTGCAGGTGCATCGCGGTGCCGTCAGCAATGGTTTTGCTGTTTTGCACCAGCACCACCTTGCCGTTCTGCTGAGAGACCAGCAGATCCTGCGCGCCGTCCCAGTTGTAGTCCACCGCCGCCACGCCGGTCGCGTAGGCAATACCGGACGCCAGCTGGCTGGAGGTCCAGGTGGAACCGTAGCCGCTGTTGGTGAACAGGGTCGCCGTCTGCGAGCCGCCGTAGGTGCTGAGCTTGATGATGTCCATCTGCCCGTCGCCGTTCCAGTCCACCGCCACCGACAGATAGCCCGCTGTGGCGTTAGAGGCTTCCACCGCGCTCTTGGTGGCAGAGAGCTTCCCGGTACCGTCGTTGTAGTAGATCACCCCGCCGTTATTGTTGTAGCTGCTGCCCAGGTACAGATCCATGTAGCCATCGCCGTTGAAGTCCGCCCACGTCATGGACGCCGCCGTGGTGGTATTCGAGGCGTTGACCACAAACACGTTGGTCAGGTTCTGACCGATAGAGAGCGTGCCGTTACCGTTGTTGTTGATCACGGTTAACGAGTACGCGCCGCTGCGGTTGGTGTGCTGGACAATATCCACCGTGCCGTCGTTGTTCAGGTCGACGCCGGAGATTTCACGCCCGGAATCGAACTGACCGTAGAACCCGCCTTCCCCGCCGGTGCCGTCCGGCGAAAGTACGCCGTTGTTGTTCACCAGGTAGGTCAATGAGTCCATACCGGCATCGCCGTACGCCAGATCCAGATAGCCATCCCCGGTTTTGTCGTAGGCAATCACGCCGCCGTACCAGATGGTGGTGCCCATCGCCAGCTGGCTGGCGTTATAGGTGCTGCCGTCGTAGGTCCACATCACCTGCGTTGACCCGGCGTAGGTATTTTCCGTCGCGAAGATATCCTGCGTGCCGTTACGGTCAAAGTCGGCGGCGGTCTGGCTCACCACGTAGTAGCCGCGGGTGTTGGTCAGCGCATTTCCGGCATAGGTCGAGCTATCGCTGCTGGAGTATGACTGGCCGTTAGCAATGATGTTCCACAGACCGCTGCTGTTCATACCGAGGGTCATGGTGGAGTTGTTGCTGTTCCCCGCCGTGGTCGCCCAGTCGGTATTCACCGAGGTGGTATCAATCACCAGGCTGCCGGTCGCCGTACCGGTGGTATTGCCGTTACCCGCGCTGCTCTTCACCTGCGCCGTCACGCTGTAGCTCGACACGCTCAGCGCATCGCCGTCCGGGATCTGCAGATACCAGGTGTTGTGATCCGGATCGACCACCACCGCGCCGCCGGTCTGGGAGGTGTAGGTTTTACCGTTCACCGTTACCACCAGGTATTCACCGTTCACCAGGTCAGCGGAGACGGTACCGCTGACAATCGGCGTGGTGTCCGACGTGGTCTGCGCGGTAATCGCCGCCGTGGTGGTCGGGATGCTGGTATCGACGTTCAGCACAAAGCCGTCCGATTCCGTGTAGTTACCGGCCCTGTCGGTGACGCGCACAATGTATGTGTGGTTGCCGTCGCTGAGGCCGTTGTCCTGGAAGGACCAGCTTGCGCTGCCGTTCATGGTCACCTGGCCGAGCAGGACCCCGTCACGATAGAGCTGCACAATTTCACCGTCGTCCGGGGCGCGGTTAAGCGTACCGTTGATCAGCGGCGAGTTATCGTCCGTTGCCACCGCACTGCCAAAGGTGCCCTGACGCTCGCCTTCGCCGTCGGTATAGCTCACGACCGTGCCTACCGTCGATGGCGGCGTGGTGTCTACCGTCACCACCTGAGAGGCGGTGGAGCCGACGTTGCCCGCCTGGTCGATAATCCGCACCTGGTAGGTATAGTCCCCGTCAGGCAGATCGCGGGTATCGGTGTAGCTCCAGCGCTGGTTGGTGACCGTGGTATCGAGCCAGGTGTTCCCGCCGTCCAGGCTGATCTGCACGCGCTCGTCGTTTGCCAGCGCGCTGCCCAGCGAACCGTTGATGGTCAGCGTGGTGTCCATGGTGATGAAATCACTCCCGGACTGGCCGGTATCTTCGCTGATGCTGTCGATGGTGACGCCGTACTGCGGCGCCTGCGTATCCACCGTCACCGCCTGCGAGGTGGTTGCCCCGACGTTCCCCGCCTGGTCAACGACCCGCACCTGATAGTTATGGCTGCCGTCGGTCAGGGTACGGGTGTCGCTGTAGCTCCACTGCGTACCGCTGACGGTGGCGTACACCCAGGTACTGCCGCCGTCCATGCTCACCTGCACGAATTCACCCGCGCCAGGCTCTGCGCCGAGCGTTCCGTGCAGCGTGTACGAGGTCGAACTGGTCAGGAAGTCGTTATTGTCGAAGCCGGTATCCACGGTGATTTTATCCACGGTCACCGTAATCGCCGCATCCGGGGCGACCGTATCGACGGTCACCTGCTGATGGGCGCTGGCCCCCACGTTGCCCGCCGCATCCACCACGCGAACGTAGTAGTCATAGGTCTGGTTACCCAGCGTGCGGCTATCGACGTAATACCAGCTGTTGCCGGTGACGATCACGTTCTGCCAGGTGACGCCGCCGTCGATGCTGATCTGGGCATACTCGCCGTCGGCCAGCGTCGCGCCGAGCGAGCCGTGCAGCGTCAGGGACGTATCGTTAGTGACAAAGTCGCTGCTGCTCAGGCCGGTATCGTCGCTGATGCTGTCGATGGCGATGGTTTTGCTGGCGTCCGGCGCAACCGTATCAATGGTCACCACCTGGCTGGCGGTGGCGCTGATATTGCCCGCGTCGTCAATCACGCGCAGCTGGTAGTTATAATCCCCGTCGGCCAACGTGCGGCCATCGACATAGGTCCAGCTCAGGCCGCTGACGCTGACGTCTATCCAGGTAACGCCGCCGTCGAGGCTGATCTGCGCGTGGTCGCCGCTGCCCAGCGCCGCGCCGAGCGTCCCTTTCAGGCTGATCTGGTTGTCGCTGGTGATAAAGTCGCTGCCGGACAGACCCGTATCCTGGGTGATGGAATCAACCGTAATCGTCGTTGCTACAGGCATGGTCAGGTCAATCACCACGTCCTGGCTGTCCGTCGCCCCCACGTTGCCCGCGTTGTCGATAACGCGCACCTGGTACTGATACGTACCGTCCGTCAGGGTGCGGCCATCGGTGTAGCGCCAGGTGGTGCCGGTCACGGTCAGGTCAATCCAGGTGGTGCCGCCGTCGAGGCTGATCTGCGCCTTCTCGTTATTGCCGAGCTGCGCGGTCAGCGAGCCGTTGACCACCACCTGAGCATCGTTGGTGATGAAATCACTCGCGCTCAGGCCGGTGTCGTTTTGCAGCGAGTCAATGCTGATGCCCATCGACGGCGCGGTGAGATCCACGGTGACGCTGTGGTTATCGCTGCCGCTGTTGCCGATGGTGTTGCTGACCTGTGCGTTAATCACGTACGAACCGCCGTCCGCCAGCGCGGTCACGTCTGCGCTGCCGACCGTATAGCTCCAGGTGCCGTCATTCTGGACGGTCGCCGTGTAGGTTTTGCCGTTCAGCGTAATGGTCACCGTCTGGCCCGCCGGGGCGTCGGTGGTACCGCTGACGACCAGCGGCGTACCGTGCTCGGCGGCGTTGACGATATCGTCCTGCGCAAAGGTGTTGATGGTGATGGTTGGGACATCGCCGTTCAGCGTCACGTCGTGCGTTGCGCTGCCCGGGTTACCCGCCTTATCGCTCACCGAAGCGGTAATGGTGTAATCCCCGTCGCTCAGGCCAAGGAAATCACGGCCCGGCACGAAGACCGACCAGGATCCGTCCGCCCCGACGGTCGCCTGATAGCTGTGCCCGTTGAAGGAGACGGTCACCGTCTGGCCCTGTTCCGCCGTGGTGGTGCCGCTGATGGTCTGACCCGCCAGCTGCTCCGCGTTGTTGACGATATCGTCATCGGCCACGGTGCTGATGGTCACGGTTGGCGCGACGGTGTCTACCGTTAAGGTGTGCGTGGTCTGGCCGTTATTACCCGCTTTATCGTTGACCGAGGCGGTCACCGTCAGCGCGCCCTGGCTCAGGGCGGCCAGGTCTGCCGCCGGCACGTCGAGCGTCCAGGTGCCGTCGTTTGCCACGGTTGCAGTGTAGGATTTGCCGCCCAGCGTCACGGTGACGGTCTGACCCGCCTCCGCGCTGGAAGAGCCGCGCACGGTCAGCGGCTGCTGCGCTTCTGCCGCGTTCAGCATATCGTCAGCCGACAGCGTCGCAATGCTCACGACCGGCGCAGTAGTATCCACGCTGATGCCGTGCGTCGCCGACGCGCTGTTGCCCGCGCTGTCCTGCGCCGACACGGATACCTGATAGCTCGCGCCATCGGCCAGCGCGCCCACGTCGGCGGCCGGAACGGTGGTCGTCCAGCTGCCGTCGCTCTGGATGGTGGCCGTATAGCTCTTGCCGTTCAGCGTCACGGTGACCTGCGTACCGCTGGCGAACTGGGCGCTGGAGCCGTTAATCACCAGGGACGAACCGGCTTCAGCCGCGTTAATGACGTCATCTCCGCTAACGGTGTTGATGGTCAGCGCCACGGAGGCGGTGTTCACTACCACATCGTGGGTCTGGGTGCTGCTGTTGCCCGCGCTGTCGGTAATCGTCGCGCTGAGGGTCACGGTGCCGTCGTTCAGCGCGGAAATCACGCTGGCCGGCACGCCCACGCTCCAGTTACCGCTAGCGTCAACGGTGGTGGTGTACTGGTTCGAACCGATGGTGATGACCAGCTTATCGCCGACGCTCGCGCCGGTTGCGGTGCCGCTGACGATCTGCGCCTGCCCGTGCTCCACGCTGTTAATGACGTTATCGCCCGCGACGTCGTTAAAGCTGACGGTCGGCGGCGTGGTATCAAGCGTAATCGCTTTGCCCGCGCTGCCCGGGTTACCCGCGGCGTCGCTCACGCTGACCTGCACGGTGTAGCCGTTATCCGCCAGTGCGGACAGGTCTGTGCCCGGCACGTTCACGTTCCAGATACCGCCCTGCTGCACCTGCGCGGTATAGCTCTTACCGCCCAGCGTCACGGTGACCGTCTGACCGACTTCCGCCGTGGTGGTGCCGGAAATGGCCACGCCCGCAGCCGCTTCGCTGGCGTTAATCACGTTATCGCCTGCGACCGTATCGATGGTCACAGTTGGCGCGGTGGCGTCCACGCTGTACTCCCGGCCCGCCGAGGCGCTGTTGCCGTGCGCGTTGGTGACGCTCACCTGCACGCTGGCATCGCCGTCTTTAAGGCCCGCGAGATCGGCGGAAGGCACGGTGGCCGTCCAGTTACCGTCGGCATCGACTTTCGCGGTGTACGTCTTGCCGCCGAAGGTGATGGTAACGGTCTGGTTTTCCTCCACGTTCGAGGTGCTGCCGGACAGCACCAGATCCGCGCCTTTCTCCGCCGCGTTAATCACGTCGTCGGTGGCAATCGCATCGATGCTGACGGCAACGGCAGACAGATCGACGGTGACATCGTGGCTGATGCTCACCGGGTTGCCCGCCGCGCTCTGGCCTGCAGCGGTCACGGTGACCGTGCCTGCTGCCAGGGCCCCGACGTCCGCCGCCGGGATTGCCGCGCTCCAGGTGCCGTCTGCCAGCACGGAGGCCGCATAGGTTTTGCCGTTGACGGTCACGGTGAGCGTGGTGCCTGCCGCCAGCCCGTCGCTGGAGCCGGTAACGATCAGGTTCTGCCCGTGCTCGATGCTGTTGATCACATCGTCGCCCGCCACGGTATCAATGCGCAGACCCGGCAGGCTGGCGTCTATCACGATTTCGCGCTCGCCCGCGCCGGTGTTGCCGTGGCCGTTGGTGACGGTCGCCGACACGGTCAAATCGCCGTTGCCCAGCGCCGTCAGGACGGATTCCGGCACGTTCACGGACCAGGTGAGATCGCTCTGAACCGTTGCGGTGTAGCTGTTGCCGCCGATAGTCACGGTTACCGTGTTGCCCGCTTCCGCGTTCGCTACCTTACCGCTGATGGTCTGGCCTGCGGCCACTTCCGCCGCGTTGATGACGTTATCGCCCGCCACGGTATTGATGGT
>NZ_JUMS01000143.1:0-22801 GCF_001059415.1 Enterobacter sp. 940_PEND | reverse complement strand
ATCGTTAACTTAAGATACAAAAGCTGTTCGGAGATGGAGGGTCAAGATCACCTGATTTTCTGCATTGACTATAAGAAGCCTTCTATGGTTCTATCCCTATTGATTCAAACAACGAGGATAACCAAATGCAGTACCTTTACCATTTTACATCGCAGAAAGCTGCTGAAAAGATTGTAGCTGATGGTTCTATCTTGCTAGGACGGTTTCTCTCATCCAATGGTGTTGTTATGGAAAACTCAGCAGTTAGTTTGACTACAGACAAAGATCCCGTTGGGCACGGTTTACCAGATGGTAGAGAAATCACTCTAAAACAGGCTGAAACATTAAAATATTACACCATAATCAATGACAGGCTTCATTCCATCAATAACATAAAATGCAGAATCACTATAGCCCCTACAGGGCTAGATATTGTATCCGCCAGTGAATACTATAAAAACAGCCCAGATTTATTACGCGGGCTTTCCATTGCTGCTTATTTTCCTGTTGGTTTTGATGGCATCGGTCCAACTCACGAAAAAGATATATTGATTAAATCCAAAGCATCTACTTGGTGGTATTCTTTTGTGCCTATTACTGTTGCATCAAATATAATATCTTTTGGCATTGATATAACTGGTGAAGGTAAACACTATGAGGAATTGTCACCACCTGATTTCCAACAACTTTGCCAGTATATACATCAATGATTGGCGGTTCGTTTTTCATACTATGTAAAATATATTGTTGAAGATCAGTTAAAAGTATCTGATCTTTTTCTTTTTTTGTTTGGAACATGATTTTCTCCTATTTTATTTATAAGAATAATAAAACTAAACGTTTTATTCACTCAGATCACTCAGTAATCGTCACAAACATTTAGCTTCATTTTTCTGCTATTTTTGTTATCTTTACTATGGGGAATAATAAATCAATCGAGAGATGTCAATAGGGGCAATATCCATACATCCTCTATTCGTATTGTATTTACTCCTAAGTCCATGTTTTCAATATCTAATATTATTAATAACAAATGACAACAAAAAACTTTCGATGTAGAATGTAAAATCACTTTACAGCGAATGGTTTGTTAAAAATGGATCTTAATAATCATATAATCGATAATTTAAATTATTACTTAAATACAAGCACTCCAGAATATGCTTTCATGATTACTGGCGGGTGGGGAGCTGGGAAAACCTATTTTATAGAAAATTTCATAAAGGAATATAATAAAAATGCCATTGATAGTCAGTCTGGAAATAAAATAATAAAAATAAGTTTATTCGGCTTTAAAACCACATCCAGTATTGATGAAATGATTTTCCAATCATTACACCCACTTTTAGGCCACAGATATACTAAGTTAGCAGGTAATATTCTAAAAGGAGCATTAAAGCTCGGTTGTAAGATAGATATAAATGGCGATAGCAAACCGGATGTAGATATTAATACAAGTTTAGATAAAATAAAATTCAGAGAAATATTCTCTACTAATACGGATAGCGGAGAGATCATTATCGCATTAGATGATCTTGAACGCACTGATATCCCGTTAAAAGAAATTCTCGGGTATGTTAATTATCTTGTCGAAATTTCAAAGGTTAAAGTCATTCTCATAGCTAATGAAAAAATTCTACATGAAAAGGATAAATCATCCGAGGATAAAAATACGGATATTTATTCAAAATTTAAAGAAAAAGTTATAGGAAAAACATTCCAAATTAAACATAATATTGATAATGTTTTGGATGGCTTCCTCGATGAATCAGAATGTGCGCCATTAAAGAGACATAGAGATGTCATTAAAAATATCTATATACGCTCAGATGATACAAATCTCAGAAAACTAAAGCAAAGTATTTTAGATTTTGGATACATAGCAAATTATATCGATGAAGAAAAATTTAAAAATGAAGAGTATTCATCGCTGTTAATACGCGTTTTCTTTGCCTTATCATTAGAAATGAAAAGTGGTGAGCTAAGTGAGGAAAAATTAAGAAATAATGAGCCATTCCAAAGTGAAAAAGACAATAGCGATGGTTCTAATAATGCATTTTATAAATATGACATTAGTTACAGGAACTTGTATGTAGGTGATCTATGGGCTGATATTTTATTCAAGGGTGATGCAAGTAATTTAAAGTCAGCAACTGATGAACTTGTATATTTTAAACAACAAAAAAACAATGAACATCCTCTCTGGTTCAAATTATGGAATTTTAGCACACTGAATGAAGAACAATTTATTTCTCTTACCAATCAGCTAGTTTTGGAGTTCGACTCTCTTCAGAAGGAAGAGCATCAGGTTTACTTACATAAATTAGCCTTAATAATTTACTTCTCAAAAAATTCTCTAATTAGTAAGGAAATCGATGAAATAAACAATACAGTTTATGAATACATTAAGACCTATAAAGATGGTTGGGCTATTTTGAATAATCGCTCTTTTGAAGATATAGTCTTTGGAAACAATACTGGCTATAGCTACTACAATGATTCAGATGAAGACTTTAGAAAACTATTTAATTTACTCAGGTCTGAATGCAAATCTATCTCTGACGAATTAAAGCACCAAGCAGAAATCATCAGAGCAAATGAAATATTCACATATCTTGCACAAGGAAACAAGGATGAGCTGATCAATATTTTATATACTGAAAATCAGTTTAAGCCATTTTTCAATAGATTAAATGCTGAAGACTTAGTGAAGGTCTTGTTGCACTCAAGTAATTACATAACGTCGTACTTTAATCATATTATAAAAGAACGTTATACTTCGAGAGATACTCTCAATGGTCTGAGAGCATATAAATATCTGAAAATTGAAGAGGAGTTTTGGATTGAGTTACAAAATAAAATCTCGAAAGAAATACCTCGAATGCCTCCCCTAAAAAAACATTTCATGGAACAGCTTGATACAACCATTAAGGAGATAATAACAATCCTATCTTCAGTGCCTGATGTTTAAGTTTCTGGGGCTGGTCAATGAAATGTCCAGCCCCTTAAAAATTACATTCTTCTCCTGAACACAACATTATCAGAGAAAATTGCCTTACCTGCGACAAACCCAACAGCCGCAATTATTGGTAGGCTGATAGTAGCTCCCGCCATACCTGTAGACATTCCGATCAGTATAGACAGGCCGAAGGTCAATAATATAACCACGAAAGCATACCAGCCGGGGAAGGTTCCATACAGAACCGTCGCCATGCAGCCGGTGCAGACATGGACGCCTCTCTGACTTTCTTTTAGGCAAAAAGGACACTGAATAGTTTTGTTTTCCATGATAGCCCCTTAGATAGCTTTCCAGCCATTGCTGGTTTTAACAAGATTAATCATGCTCTCTTCAGGTTCATTCATACCCTTGACGCTGGAGAACGCTTTTTTGTCCACCCATGCAGGAACATCCGCCAACTTCCATGTATAAGACACGCGAACAATTTTCTGATTACCGTTTCCCGGTTCAGTCCATTCCTTCACTTCATCAACTACCCGGTGACCGACGCAGGCACCATTCTCACGGTTCCAAAACTCAACCTCTTGGCCCTTGTCAGTTACTTCCAGAACATCAACACTGCTAAACCCATTTGCCTGTTGTGAAACAGTGAGCAGCCCTTGTTCAACAAGTCCTTTAAGGATTTCATCACTGGCACTGTATCCGGCAGAACGGTAGCCACGGTTAACCTTAATTGGAAAACCTTTATTGAATACAATATCGTTGTCCTGCAGGGAGTAGCACAGCTTTGATTGTGATATTTTTGCGTTGATCGCTTTTTCAAAATCGCCTTTTTCACCGCATCCCGATACAAGAGCAGCAAGACCCGCCACGAGTAAAAATTTACGCATAGTGTTATCCCAGAGTTAATGGTTGATTGTGCCGTTTCTCAGAACAACCAGACGAACTGGCATATCGGCATTGTTGACGGTAGCGAATCCACGGACTTCGAAGTTGTTGACTGTTCCAGTGACACTGACTTTCTGGCCTTTCTTGTAAGTCAGAACGGCATCATCAAGGCCGGAGTAGTAATCCAGCCAGACCATCCCGCCGCAGTAGCTTGTATCGGCTGTTTTAAAGAGCAGATAATAGTTAGGGGCTGATTTAGGCATCCCCGTCATCATATCGCTGGCACTTCTGCCTTTCGTAACTTCAAGAACAGTCGCATTTGCGATTGAGATCCGTTTTCCCGTCCATTTTTTCTCTGCTGCCATTGCGTTTTCTTCATAGTCTTTGCAGACAGCACCAAGGCCAGATACAGACGATACCGGGCCAAGGCTTTGAGTGGTGGCAGTTCCCCCCAGCGCTTTACCTACTGAAGACAACGAAGAACTGATTGCTCCATTAACTGTATTCACGCCATCGTTGAGCTGCTGGCAGCCAGAAAGAAACACCAGAGAGACCGCCAGTGGTAAGAAGTTATGTCCTTTCATTTATTCCTCAAGGATTTAGTCAGATTCGTATACCCCAATCCCGGCGCACTGACCTATAGATCAGGAGTTATCGTCTAATCAATTGATAGAATTGAATTATTTTTAGTGTTCGTCACATCGTTTAAATCGATCGATACAAAACATATGATAGTCACAGGCTATCATAAATAACATATCGATCGATTAAAGCAATTAAAAAACCGATCGATAAATCCTTTTTAATCGTTAGAATCTATCAATATAAGCTTATCGATCGATTTTACAGATCATTTTGCTTGAGTATGCTGGCACTGGCGACTATGCTGGGCTGAGATAAAGCAGTAAAACAGCGAGGGATGAGCATGGAAAACAACAACGAGCAAAGCTTTATGGAAATCTTCGAAAAAGATCAAAAAATCGCTTTTGTTGACTCGTTCAGCGATGCTGCTTTGTCTTACGAATACGAACAGGCGGGCTTCACCATTAATTTAATGCAACGCTCGGTTCTTCTCTTTAACCATAATATAAAGAAAAACGTAACTGCCAAGCAGTTGCGTAAAAATAATATAAAGAAAAACGTAATGTCTTCGACATTGCGTAAAAATATGAACAGCACATTTATATACCCATATAGCAACATCAGGGAAATCAACTACACGCTGCCTGATTGCAGATCCGATGATGCCGAGATCTGTATTATGACTGGTGATGTATTAAATCCAGTCTGGACGTTCAGGGTTCCATCTCATGCATATTATATTTGCGAGCAATGGGTGGAAGTATTTAATAACCATATTTTCTTTGGCCCATAAACGAAGTATTAAACAAAAGGAAATTAAATATCTGACTAATGATATTAATTAATAGAATTATTTGCTTTTTATAAAGTTAATGTTTAATTATATACACATAGAATAATTGATATCGAGGTATATTTATGTCTGGAAAAAATCCGTTTTGGAATTATGATTATAATGCGGCGCAACGTAATAGAGAAATTGTAGACTCTTACCAACAGGCAAATGAGGCAAGGCTGGATTCTCAACAGTCGCAGTTTGAAGCATCTATGGCTAATGACAGGGTTAGTAGAATACAGATGCAGTTGAATAACACAATCAATAGCCATAAGAAGGTTGTCGCTGATTATGAGCAACGTCTTGAAGAATATAAACAAAATTTCTTTCGTGTAGCTTTACATAAAAACATTCTCTTCAGAACGGTTCGCAGACTTCAGGAGGAATGGCCGGATAAAAAGGAATTCATCCTTGATGAAATGCAAAGACAAAGAATTTTGTGTAATCAACAGGATTATAGAGAAAGATGGTGGAATGCCATAAAAGATAATAATCTTGCTGACGATTATCTTGAGTTTCCATTTCCTAATAGAGAGGTAAAAAACAAACCATAATAAGTAATTAACTATTCGATCATAACATTATATTTATTTTAATAAGACACTAACCTGCTGTGTCTCCTAAAAACACGCCTATACATCAACCATCCATTTTATGGAATACCATCATGACAACTATTTTGCATCCAAATTACGTTGTTGTATCAAAGCTAATATCTAAGTTTGACATTACACATGACAGTAGAGATGAAAATATCAACATCTTGATTTCTGTCATTTATGACTTGGATAACGGCATTACAATCGAACACTACATTAATAATCAGGAAGAGGCCGAGAAAAAATGCATTGAGAAAAATAGATTTTCAAGGAAGTTTAAAAATCGCATTGATAATATATCATCTGAAGAAACCCGCCCAGCTAAAAATAATCCCAAACCCAAATAAAAATTTGAACTCAGGATGGATCTGAGGTCTATACCATATAATGTATTGATTTTGTGCACAGGAACGATTAAAACTATGATGTTATTGCTTATATTCTTTACCACAAACATTAGGGAAATCGCATGTCTGATGCTTTAAAGATCATCAACAATGTTCGTACTCTCCGTGCTCAGGCTCGTGAACTAACACTTGAGACTTTGGAAGAGATGTTAGAAAAACTCACTATCGTTGTAGAAGAACGTCGTGAAGAAGAAGCCTCATTTCTCAAACAGCAGGAAGAGAAACAGGCCAAGCTGGAAGCATTCCGTCAGAAGCTGTTGGAAGATGGCATAGACCCGGCAGAATTACTTTCAACTGTTAGCCCATTTTCTTCCAAGACCGGAGCGAAGCGCGCCCCACGTCCAGCTAAGTATAAATACATCGATACCGATGGTTCTGAAAAAACATGGACAGGTCAGGGCCGAACTCCTCGTGCTATCGCTGCTGCCCTCGAAGCCGGTAAGACGCTGGAAGATTTCGAGATCAAATAATCTTCATACCAAGTCTACCAAATCCGCTGGCCCGTCGCTGGCGGTTTTATTCATGACTTCAATTATCTTGTTGCCTGAGTCGCTCTTGTAGCATTAGTTTTTAAATTATTCAGCATTTGCTTATCAACCGGTTGTAGTTGTTGTCCTAACAGAGCCGCAAGCAAAATATTTGTGTCTTCTGTTCTTTCGATTTGAAGCATTTGTAATCTTAAATCAAGTGCCTGCATTCTTGCCTGCTCATGCGCAGTTTCTTTTTCATCAGCACTACTGATTTTTACCTGCCAAGCGTCAGCACCTGTTGTATCTGCATAGCGTGAATAGATCTCATATCTTAACATTTCCCACTCTGAAGGATTATCCGGGAATGTTGTGCCGGGAAATAAGGTCGCATACTTGTTTTTTACGGAAGCATCTGACCAAGCAAGGTTTGCTCCCTGCGTAGAACCTAATGTGGATCCTATTTTGGCCCCTCTGGAGTTCACTGATACATTACTTGCTTTTTTCATTGCCAGTACGGAATCAATGGCGTTTGTTCCAGCAGTGCTTCTGGAGACAAAGCTCGAAAAGGCGGATAAATATTCTCGACCTTCATTTGTGTCTTCTAACCCTTTGTTCTTCAATGGTTCAACAGGCAAGTTACCTATAAGATTTCTTTTTGCCGCTTCAGCAACTTCAATCTGCTCCACAGAATAAGACTGATTCGAAACCTTATTAGACAATGCATCTGATGTAGATAATGGTGGTGTAATTAGGCTTGATGCCGATTTATCTTTATCAGGATACTGACCTATAGCATTGCACCCACCTCTGTTATATTTCACATCATCTTCAGAGCAAACATTTATTGATACTCTGCCCATGATGTTTTTCTTGGCCTCATTTATTCCGGTATTTGCTTGCGTAAACATCTTAACGCTGTTTTCAGATAAAGCCTCTTTCGCTGAGCTTGTATTCGATCCTGCTGCACCACGACCACCTGCGCTTGTGACTTCTTCACAGGCGTTGGCATCAGGTATTCTGTTTAAGATATTTTTCATACGCTGTTCTTGGATTGCCTGACTTGCATTACTGACAACAGCATTCTTCTGATTCTCATTTGCTGTTATGGTTGCTTGTGCCAGTTTGTCGTTCATTGAAACTAATGTTTCGATTATTCCATTTCCCATAGATTGAGGTGATCGCCCCATCAAATAAGGATCCAGAGTATAGTTTGTGACCGGATAAACAGCCTCTGCATGACTTGAATACAATATTGTCAAACATATTACGCTCGCTATGTTTAATTTTTTTATTTTAAATCCCCCTCTCACAGCCCACTCCTCTTTATTCACTACCTATTATTTAATTAATCCATTAAAAGCAGTTTGTCAATTTTATTAAAAATTATAATAGAATAGATTAAAGACTTGGAAAACAACCATTTTTTATGTGACCAACCCAACCTCGTGTAATTAATTTTACAATTTTCACATCACGCAGTAGTTTTCTCAAACATTTATTACCCACACACATCCCCCCATAATGCACTAATGCTTGCATTAAAAATACTGATTTATTTCATGCAATAAAAATGTAGTATGAAGTTCGATACAATTGAACACCGCATATTATTAATAAAGGATAATTTATTATTTCGCTTACGCAATTAGATAATGAAAAACGAAGCCTAATGATTTCATTAGGCTTATTTGTTATTTGGATATTATTATCTTCGGTGATTTAGGATCGAAATCGAAAGTTACAATCTTATCTTTTTTTTCTTCTCTCGCAATAAGATTGCTTAAATCTAAACTCGTCGATTTTATTTCATCCCATTTCAGTGGATTCTCTTTTAACATATTCATTTTTATGAAATAATAAACTAAAGCAGGTTCTTTTCTGGCTAGACTGTTTTTATAAGCCTGTTCCATTTCATAGAACACTTCGTCTTTCCATGAAACATCAGCAAGAACGCACTCACGATAGTGATTCATATTTGCTACAATGCCTGACGCATTTTTACTTTTTGAGAAAAGATCACAGGCAATTGCATAATACTCTTTACCTAATTCAAATCTGTTTGTTTTATAATGCAAAAGGCCCAAGTTAGCATTAGCATGGGCAGCCGTATTCTCGTTATCAACAGCAGCAAGACTTTTGAGAGCCCCCTCCCATTCTTTTACCCTTTCCCAGTTAATACATTGCTCCACTCTATCCAAGAGACATATCTCAGAAAATAGTTTGTTTAAAATTAACGTTTCATCGTGCTTGTCTATTCCCAAACCTTTGACAGCATATTCATAGCATAATGCATAGTTGTCTAAAACTGACGACAAATAGGTAACCATTATTGCAGGTTGAACAGAATAGGACTCATCTTCAAACCATTTAATTCCAAAATCTATAGCAGAAGAAAGATCATAATTATAGTATTTCTCCCACATTTTCGCTTCGTATGCACCTTGTTGACTAAACAAAAGTTCACTATTAACTAAATTCGAAAGATTCGCATTCCTTTCTGCCCACTTTGCTTGTGCCAAGGAATTGTCATTAGGTTTTCGTAATGAACTTACATATAATTTTTTTGCTTTCTTTAATGCTCCATTAGACAATTCTATTGTCGCTATTGAACTCTCCAATTCCGTAAGATGCAAAGGAGAAAATCTTTCAGACTCAATAAGTTTTCTCGCTTGAGATACCATTTTCAAAGGGCGATTATAACTTTCCGCCACCGCGATCTCGGCTGATAGTAACCATGGATCTTCTTTTAACATTGGATGCTTAGACAATAGATAATGGGCTTTATCACTTTGATTATTATTAACATAAAATCTTGAAGCAACTCTAATGATCCAACGATGATTAGGTAATAGATTTGTACCGACTGTAACAGCTTTCTCAGCTGAATCCAGCTTACCAATTGATACGTAAGCCCTTGCTAAATCAAGCCATGCTAATGCATCTTTGGGATTATTATGCAACCATCCTCTTAATATTGAGATGATTGGTTTTTGAGTTTCAGTTGGTTCACTATCATGCTTACCACCTCTTAAAATGAATTTAGCAAATTGTAGGATTTGTGGTGGTAAATCAAATCCCTGCACAATAAATCTTGCCGCAACTCTCGATTCTGCTTCTCGGTTTTCTATATAAGCAACATTTAACAACTCTATTGCTGAGCCTAAATTTTTATTAAGAACAAAATTTTCATATAAGTCATCTGTATTATCAGACAATGAGGAAAAATCTCCACCATTAAAAGGTTTAATTTCAGGAGACTTTAGGGAGTCGATTGACTTCGTCCATTCAGGAAGCAATAGTCTTTCTTCTTTATCAAACAGGCTCATTTTGCTTCCTTATATTTTATTGCTGAGACCAAAAACCTTCAATTTTTGAATTAAAAGGTCGAATTGAGTTATAAGTCGATCCAAACCTAATTCTATCTTTGCTATCCCGCCTCCTTTAAGCATTCCTCTGTTTTCATAACTTGGATGACTACACTGCAACACTATGTTTTTCAAACCTAAACCTAACCAATCTGGATGAACCCCATCAAATACCTCTAAGCTTTGAAAAAAAGCCTTCTCTAAATAAGGTAAAGCGAGATCGTATTGATTCCCACTCCCCCCCCAACGTGGCGGTGCTATTTCTGTAGGAACAAACTCTCTCATCAAACTATTAACGGTTCTGCCAGTAAATAAAAAAGCAACTATTGAACCTAACTGATAAATATCACAACGCTGCCTTCTATTTATCCATTCAGGGGCTATCAGCCCATAGAGTTGTTCAGGAGGCGCATAATTTTGATCTCCAGTAATCGGAAAGTTATCAAAACGATGTGGTACACCTTGTAAACTTGCTCTGCCTAAATCACCAACTTTAGCATTTAAAGAATCGAACACCATTACATTTGAAGGTTTCAAATCTTGATGTGAAATATTTGCAGAGTGTAATTGTCTAATACCCATTGTAACATCTTTCAGGTATCCTAATTTCATTGCAAGGCTGACATCCTTTGTTCTTTCGACATACATCCTTATATCTCCGGATTCGGCCAGCTCCATAATTAAATATGGTACTATTCTACCATCAATTACCGATTGTCCTTTGTTAAGAACTTTAATAACATTTCGCATTCTTTTTTCAATGCAAATTTCATTTAGTTTATCCTCAAACTGATAATCAGACGTAAGCACTGACATTATCTTCATAAAATCGTGGCCTTTAGACAAAGCTTCCTGCATTGTCTTTTCAAAATCAAAGGCTTTGAGAAATGCCATCTTTCCTGTATTTTTATTTTTCACTTCATAAGACACCGAAAAGTTCCCCCCCGTTCCGATGCCCGTTTTTGTTCCTACTGGTATAATTCTTTCAACAAGCCATTCGTTGTTTAATTCTAAGCCGACCATTTTATTAGCTGGAGTTGTGGTAGTCATGAATAATCCCATTTAGGTATTAAGAAAGAATTTTATAACCTACATCTTTATCTATTCTATTGATAAGATTAAACCACTACTGCATAAAATTGAAACTAATTAAATATCTACATATCAATAAGTTAAGGGTTTTACATTTCTATTCATCCTTTCAATTGTGCTCTACATCAAACTTTACTTTTGAATTCTCCCAACCTCACGCATATAGTTGCCAATAAAACTATTTACTCAGAAATAATTACAATAGTACACTAACTAAAGGATATCATACATCCATTGTAATCAAAGAGGGCCTAAGCCCTCTTAATATCACATTCCATCATTACCTTCTTTTGATGATGAACTACCACCGGAAGATCCACTACCATTCCCTTTATCTGGAGCCTTAAAGCTTTCAATTGGTGAAGCTTGGGCCTGTAAACTTACAGGCAGCAACGGTCTGTTATGTTCACCAAATGATACTGCTCTGTTAGCAGCCTTTTGAGCTACATTCATATAACCCGCTGCGCCTGCTGTGTCACCAATAGCATCTGCTGCCTCAGCTGCATTGTAAGCCGAGTTAGCACTTTCAAGAGACTGATATTCATCCTGCTGATCAAGTGGGCCAGCATTACTCATATGAGTTCTGAATGCAGATCCCGTATCATTGGCTCTATTAGTCGCCTGTGCTTTCCCCTGTTGGGCCTGTTGCTGTTGTTGAAGCTCACGTTGCTGTTCACGGTCTTTGTTGATTTGCGCATTCCTGATCTGATTACCCATCGCATTTGAGGTATGAGAAACCTGATCCAACACGGTTTTGGTAAACATAGCACCTTCAACACCTTTTGATGCCGACTGTGCGTAACCCGACATGCTCTGACCACCATGAACACCAAGCCACTTCATAATTTCATCAGGGATGATGTGAATCAGTGAAAGTGATTTTTTCACTACCGTAAACATCATCGCAATATAAACAGCAATGAGAGCCAGTGACTCGATGATACCTATCCCGGCATTGGCTGACATCATGCCAAACGCGCCGGAGAATGTTTCATTGACGATCCCACCAAGGATAGGGAGCATCGTATAGGCTGCTATCAAGCCTGTTATCATCAGTGCTGGTCGCATGGTTAACGATAAAACCAGACCATAACCAGCGCCTCCACGACCCACTACGCCATCACCATCTGGATGCAAATGTGTTATTACCCATAATGGTGCTGCGACCATTGCTTCAAGGCACAGGATCATCCAGCCTACGCAAACACCAAACCACATCACGTAAGGCAACATAGGAATAACGACGGCTAAGGTATCACCAGCTATCCATAAAGGGATAACCAGTGGCATCACAATGCCCATAGCGCCAAATGCACCTGATACCCAGCTTGCAGTCCATGAAGTCCATGCACCAAGACCTGCGCCAACAACCGCAGAACTCCCTAATAACGTCCAGCCAGCAGCACTGATTGTATCCCCAAGCCCTTTAACGGCTAATAACGGGTTTATCGCCTGTAAATTGGCAGCGGTTGTGTCGGTTGAAAATGAAACAATTTTCCCTTGTTTTCTGCCATTGATAACGCTGGAACTGAGAAAACCCGCCATTGCACCAGAAATGCTCTTATTGGCTTCACTCTGAAGAGAAGAAACAATTTTTCCGGCATCATCTGTTTTAGGGCCAGCGCCACTTTTACCGCTGGTATTGGCTTCTGTCCGGTTTTGCGCATCAATCCCATTCGCGTATCTTGAAGCTGTCGTTGATTTCGCCATATCCTGAGCCACTTTTGCCATAATCGCGTTCATGCTGTTATCGAATATATCGCCGTATTCCATTGTCGCTTGCCCAGCGACAGGAAGATTATGAGCGGCACCGTTAATCGCGTCCTGAACACGGATAAGTTTCATACTCCATGCGCCAGCCATAAACCATCCGTCTTTCTGGACATTCTCTTTGAAATCATCCCACTGGTTGCCAGTGGAGAAAACTGTTCGTACTGCAGTATCAATAATGGATACATATGAGGCCGTTGCGCTGTTTATTCCGGTCTGAATATCAATATTATTATCGGCTACATACTGTTCAGCCAGCGTTTTCATACTGTTATTGAGGTCGATGAATGCGGCATTGTGTGCCTCAATAACATCTGAAATATTCGTCTTTATATCCTGTGGCATATAGGCCATATACATTCCGCCCCCTGCAATGGTAGCCTGAGCTTTCGCCTGTTCGTCATAAGAAGCTTTGGCCTTGGGGTCTGTAAGCGTGATGCTTCCACAGGCAGCCTTTGATACCAGTAAATTTTTATTCATATCATTACCGGCATTTCTGGCCCCATAACTGTATGTGTATAAATAGGGACCTTTCTCCGGCGTCATTTCAAACGCAGGCGTGACGTGCGGGAAAGGATCGGCTGCTGCTGATTTCTTCCATAATTCACCCGCCTTCAACATACAGACGTTATTGATAAAGGCAGTTTTCGCTATACGGTCAAGTTCCTGATAAGACGCCGATGTTGTGATAACAGCCCCATCTGAGGGGTTGGATGCATAGGTATTCCAGACGGTATCTGCCAGACCGACTCCCTGATTAATCATCCACAGCACCATAACCTGAGCGGCACAGAAACCACCTGCTGCCGGGAGTATCATTGCCGTGCCTAATGCAGTTCTTACGGGCAACCACATGGAAGACCATTTCTTACCCAACATTTCTCCGTCATGTGCCGTTGACATGGTTCCGGCAATCAGTGTGTAGGCAGCTAAAATTCCTCCAACCAGTAAAACAGCGCTGTTGAGGATCGTCATAGTGCTGGCTAAGGGACTATCCGCTAAATTGTCGGGGAATAAGATATCCAGAAACCACAGCTTTGATTTGTCTGTCTCCGGGACAGTAAATAAATCGGCGGCATAAGCTGACTGAGTTAATAACAGGCAAGCTAATATTGCTAATAATATCGATACTTCTTTTTTCTTTATATTTATCATCATTACATTCCTTTGCCTCTTACTTCATTGAATTACTGATGCTGCTCCAGACATCGGTTCCGTTGACTGTTGCTCCCGATCCTGATGAAGAGCCTGTTCCTGTAGAAACACTTCCACTTGCGACATTCCCAAGGACGGGCATATCAATAGAAATACTTTCGGATATACTTCCGGTCAGTTGACTGACTTTTTCTCTCGCAATCGAACAGGCTTTACTTATTGCTGCTTCCTTCGTTTTTTTAATTATTGAATCCACAGATGGCAGGCTGATGCCGAGGTTTCCCACAGGCCAAGCGTCCGTACAGCCAATAGTCTCAAGCGATTGATTGATGTTATCCATGAAATTCTTCGCTACCGGCTCTAACTGAGCCGCATCCTGCTTCATGGCGTTATATTGCGCTTGTTTTAATGATGAACTGACATCCGGGCTACAGACTGCTGCGTTAACCGTGGTTGCTGAAATTAATATTGTTGCCGGAAAGATTATTTTGAAAATGTGGACACAGACATTTGTTCGCCATTTATTTTTATTAAGTTTATTCATTTGATACTCCTTTGATTTATTACAAGTTATTCACCATATTTTCTTCTTCTGATTAAATAAAAATACAATGCCTTATTAATATATATTAAATAAAATAGAATTAATCAAGAGAATGATAATTTAATTTGACAATGACTTTATTTTTGATTATTGTTTAAAAGTAAATAAATGACTACTCCAAAAATTTATTACAATACTCTGAAGAGGCCAGTTTATCTGGCTTCTTTCCTTTTAATTTTATAATCTGTTAGTTTAACAAGTTTGAACTTCTAAGATAGTAATATATTTATTGTGATCATTTCTCTTGATAATTTCTTTCTTTATATTGATTGCATTACTAAAGCCAACCTTGACTTCTGGCTTTTTTTGTTCTTTTTAATTTTGCCTTTACTTTTGTTTTAATAAATTATTTTTGAAAACTTTCTCATCTTATGAGCTAAAGCTCATAGGCTTCGCCCTTACTCATCATATTAACTAGAAGTGCATCAAGGCTATAGCATTTGCTGTTAAACGCATAGGTAAACTATATCCCCAATAGCAGTGCTGAGTGATTGTCCAAAACAATCACATTGCTGGAACAGGGCTGGTCCCTGTTAATGATGAATTTATCCAAAAAAATTGCGGCAGTAGCCGCTAATATGATAATAGTCTTATTAATCTTACAAATTAATGTGCGATTTAGTTTTAAAGATATTTCATACGCTAGCTTTACCTTAAACTTAATTAAAACCTCATATCGAAAAAGATCATTTATTATGAGCTTACGCTCATGGCAACGCCCTTTCTCTATATCTATCAACTAGAAACTCAGCGAGGCTATAGCATTTACTCTTAAACGCATAGGAAAACTATATCCCCAATAGCAGCACTGAGTGATTGTCCAAAACAATCACATTGCTGGAACAGGGCTGGCCCCTGTTAATGATGGATTTATCCATAAAGAACTGCGGCAGTAGCCGCTGACCTAATAATAGTATAATTAATCTTATCAATTCATATTCGATTTAGTTCTTAAGATTTTATATACGCTAGCTTTACCTTGAAATTAATTAAAACCTCATATTGAAAACAGATCTTTTCTTATGATCTTTCGCTCATGGCTCCGCCCCTTATCTATATATTAACGAGGAATCAATCAAGGTTATAGCATTTGCTCTTAAACGCATAGTAAAACTATATCCCCATAGCAGCACTGAGTGATTGTCCTAAACAATCACATTGCTGAAACAGGGCTTGCCCCTGTTAATGATGGATTTATCCATGAAGAATTGCGGCAGTAGCCGCCAGTAAATAGGAGGAAAACAATACTTCCGTGTCATCGGCAGCACTTCGTGATTGTATGAAACAATCACTTTGCTGCAAATAAAACACAAAGAAAACGCTGCAAAATAACATGGTGCCATTTATTTGGCACAAGTTTCCCTTTTACTATATTAGTACTAGATGTTACGAGCTGTTTTTAACTTTATTATCATATGGTTATAAAGTGAAAGGTTATTAAAAATAAGAACTATTGAATATCAAAGGTTATTGATTTTACAAACTAGAGTTATCAAATCTAATAACCTTACTTTCACCTAGAAATAGTAACGCACTAAATCAATATAGCATTTGCTCTTTAACACATAGTAAAACTATATCCCCAATAGCAGCACTAAGTGATTGTACGAAACAATCACTTCGCTGAAATAAGTGTAAAGAAAAATACATATCCCTGCGAAAAACTCCTCATATATAACACAAAAGAAAAACTGGACTCTCTTAACTTCTTACTAATTATTTAATTATAAGCACCCTCCCAGCCCAATAAAATCAAGGCTTCACACCTTTTTTTGCTATGTTTAAACATAGCATATACCTATGTTTAAACATAGATCCGTCCTATGTTTAAACATAGCAAGACTTATGTTTAAACATAGGTTTTTTAACATATGATAAGATCATAATAATAAAATACTTATTTTATTTATAGTTTTACTATTGACTTTCCATTTTGTGCATAGTATTTAAAATATATAATAAAAACAATAAGAGAGAAAATATGAATACTAATGACACTGAACTACTTCGCTTATTTGATACATTAACGACAGAACAAAAGATTGATATCGCCAGACACTTACTGCAAAACAAAGATATTAAATCAACTACAGTTATCGCCAAAGAAGAAGATAAAGCGATCTCATTTTCCCAGCCTTATGTTTTTGCTTTCACATCTAACTTTCGTGTTTTTTCTGATCTGGACATATCTAAGAATGAATTCCGTGTATTAACTTACATCTTGGAATACATGGAGTTTGGAAACCTTATTAACCTTTCTCAGGCATCACTCTGTAAAGCGTTGAACATCGCATCTAGTAATATGTCAACCATATTCAAAAAACTAAAACAGAAAGGCATTCTCGTTGATCATCATGGACATCTTTATATTAACTCAAACATCTTTGCCAAAGGTATGAGTCATCAACTTGATGAAAAGCGTAAAGAGCATTTAAGCAATGCAAGAAATGTTCAGGCTGAGATTGAACAATACCCTGATGGTTATCAAAATCTTTCTCAACAGGAAAGACGAGGATTAGCCCTCGAAACAGTAATTCAAAATATTTATACAGATGCTTTTATTTTTAGCAAGAAGAAAAAGAACAATGCAGTTCCTAATGCTAAAAACAGTATCAAGATAGATAAACCCCGCAAGGTATATAAACGAACAAAAGAAAATGAAGCAAATAGACAAGATTTAGTTAATATCACTAACCACTTAAAAGCTGTTTCCTAAATAATAACAAGGAATGAAAATGAAAAAACTACCCGGTTCACTTGAAATAAAACTTCATGAAAAACTATCAAAAAACGACATTCTGAATGTCTTAGCAGAACATATGACGATGCTTGAGGAAACATTTGGCATTGAAGAGTTCAAACTCTATTCTTTTCTTGAATGTTATATTGATAGTAAAAAACAGTCCTTTTATCATGAAGAACATAATACTGTTGTAAATTCATTTAACTTACAAGGTAATGAGAAACTTGAGAACACAGCAAAAATAATTTCAAAAGATGGTAATAAAAGAATCGTCTCTTTTGATAAAAATATCGATGTAGATAGAATACGTTTAACAGTTGAAAATATTCAGAAGCATAATCCGTACCGATATTGGCCTAACAATATTCAAGTCATTCCATCATCAGTAGTCAAGAACATCATTCAAGATAAAGAAAGCCAACTACAATTAGAAAGAGATAAACTTTACTTCCTCAACCAACTGAGACGTAAACAAGAAGAGGAACAAAGGCGTAAAGAGCGTGAGGAATTTGAGCGTCCATTGAAATCACTCATTACAAAAAAGATCATGGAAAGCGGCCTAACTGATTTAGAGTTCAAAAGAACAATATGTTCAAGCTTTGACTATATAAAGAGCCGTTCTGTAATAGCAAAATACCTAGCCAATAAACCTGATTTGTTAGAAAAATATCATGACTCCAGAATAATACGAATGTCCATTAAAAATGATGAAGGTAAAGTCGGCAAGGTTGAACTTTATGATCTTTCTGGAACACTAATTTTTGAAAGCTATAAAAACAATTAAGAGAGTTATGATATGCAATGTTCTTGTGATAAAAATGGTGCTGATTTAAAAGGCATAAAAGGTAATAATCATCCATTTTCTATTGAGGAAAGAAAATGGGCTGCCGAGGCAGTAGCTGATTGTTATAAAAGAATTGAAAATGGAAATGCAAAACGGCTGAAATCAGAATGTTAATTTAATGAATTCGGTAATTATCGCAAATAATATATCTGATATACACGTCGAAATAATTCTAGTGGAGGAAATAACATGCAATGTTCATGTGGTAGAGAAATGACAGAGAGGTTTTCTGTTTCTAAGAAATGCAACTTGAGATGGGAATACTCTTTTTGTAAGTCTTGTGGAAGAATCGATGCAGATTATCTTTATAGCTACGATAAAACACAGTTTATTGAACGAGGTTATTCAGCAAGGCTAAATTATAGAGACATGACAAGAAAAATAGATAATTAAATCCATGCCTCTCCATTAAATTTGACACTTATCCCTTATATATTAATATATAATATATAATATATACCCGATTAACTAAAATTAGAGAATATAACATGAAAGACTATATAAAAAAAGCACAGGAAAATGAAACAATTATTGATGGTGGTAAAGTTTACGATGAGCTTAGGCGCGATTATCTTAACAGAAGTTTCCTTTTTCCTTGCTCAGATGAAAAAACAGATGATGATTTTAATCCTTTCAGTGACGAAGCATATATTAAAATGAAGTCCTTGCATGATGAAAGAGATAATCTTAATTTTAAAAACAAAATGAAAGAGATTAAAAGGAATTTATCTACATCACAAAAAAAAGAAGTCGAAAAAATAATGAAAAACAAAATAAAATAATTTTTTAAATATCCAGCCATGAAAAACACTTTCTCCGATGAGATAAAGATCATGACTACTTTCTTTATCTGAATATATAGAAGCCTACATTGACTTCTATATCCCATTAAACCTATTAAATATTTTTAACTTCCAATATTCAGAACCTTCCTCTTTCTCTCGAAGATTGGCCTCAAGATTCTTCATGATTAGCGCTTTTACTCCTTGGTTATGTGCTGCCATTACTTTGTTAAAGAGTTCTTTTTCATCTATATCTTCCCGTTTTACTTTTTCTGTTCCATTCACTTTTTTGTAGTAATCGAAATCATCGAATAGATTGTTTATTTGTATTTTAAGTGCCTGTCCCACACACTTTTCATTTTCAATGATCATTACCGCTTCATTATGAAATCCATATGCTATTTCGTATATGAAATCGCAATATAATGATAAGACCGTGCAAATAGCAAAAGACATTGATTCATTTTTTTCGTATAATACCACATCATTCATATCATATTCCTCTTGTAATCGATGTACAGCCCCATTACGGGGCCACATAATCTAAATCAGTGAGTAGATAACAACTCTGCCCATGATTTCTTAATCTATTTTTATTTTGATATTATTTACAAAACTCCCATGAATGCCGGACCAGACGTTCCGCTACCTCTTCAAAGTTTACTTCTTCAAGCTTTCCTTCCAGACATTCACATTGGATAATGATGTAAAAATTTTTACTGATATGCTCAATAACATTGCCGATGAAAACACACATAAAATCCGCATCATATACCAAGTATGAGACATTATCAGAGGCCATATCCTGCATAACCTTCCAACTAGCCTCAAACGAACGCTCTGCAATATTATAAAACGTTTCTGTAGATACACTTTTAATTTCAAAAATTTTACTCATGGTTACGCCTCACTATTAAATGATATTTGTTTGCTTTTTTATTTTTTTGCCTCATGAATGAGGCTAAAAATGATTTATTAAATAACCTTTTTATCTTCGTTTGTGATTAACACGTAATGTTATCAACACCACCTCCTTATCAACCATTTTTACTGAATGCCCTTGTTCAAAGTACTCCCATCTGACTACTTTTTTAAAAGCTGCACCTGCATTTTTAATGCTCTCTTTATAAATGCCTTCCATGAATGCATCATCCTCCATTAACATCTCTGCTTCATTAGGCCGTGTTTCCTTCAGCGTATTTATTCTCATTTCATAAAATAACTCAGCAAGGTGCAGGAATACTTTTCTTGATTCTTTTATCAGTTTTTCACTCATCTCATCACCTCTTATTTTACATCACAGACTGTTTATTTGCGCTGATTTCTATTCTTTTGTAATAAAGAACGTAACCATCCCCACTAAAACATTTAATCAAAAACTCATGATAGCTACTTAGTATAGTTTTAACCTCCGGGACTGATATGTGTTTAATCTTTATCTCTTCAGGACTTTCAAACCATTCCTGTAACGTGAGATTAATAATATCCATTATGAATATCTCCCTGTAAAATCCATCCTTCATTTTTTTCAGAAATGCATCCTCCCTTAGATTGTAATATAAGTAATGTATAAACTCATTGTAGAAATTTACAACATCAGTAGCAAAGTTTGCTGTCTCAGCATTACTTGCGGATATTTTAACGGGTATTTCATTCCAGCCTAAACATTTTTCGTTCATATTTCCCCCTCTCATTAATAGTTAGTACGATACGCAGAATAAATAACTCTCAGATTCCTTCTCACCTCATCCAAGAACAGATAATATTCTTTCCCTTTATTATCTTTCATTGATTCAGCAAACTCTTGTTTTGTTCGTTCGATCACTTTTCCAATCACTTCTTCAATATAAAGTCGGTCTTTAAAATGACGCTCATAATCATTTCCCATACAATCAATCATGACCTGAAGATGTTTTCTAAAGTTATTTATTGCCATTTCCATAAATACTTCTGTCTCATCATTCGTAACAGTCACCACACAAGGCAGTACGTTTTTACTTTTCATCTTAACCTCTCATTATTTAATAAACTTTTTTAGATATGATTGCGAGAATCAGAAATGATTTTGTAAATCCATTCATCAATCTCACTTTCAATAAATGCTATAGAGCGCAATCCGGTTTTTACTTGCTTAGGAAATTTACCCGCTCTTATTAAGGTATATATCCACGTTTTACCAAACCCTGTTCTTCTTTTTACTTCTGGCAAACGAATCAGTTTCGGATGTTTATCTGTTTTGTTTTGAACCATATTATCTCCTGTTTTTTTTACGTAATATCTTGGATATTTCGTTTTTTAGTATGTTGTTCGATGGAGATAATTCTAGGATTTTGGCTAGTTCTAAACTAGGGATGTTCACCAACCGTGAGTTTCGCGGAAATTTTTGGAGGGATACGCTTTTTAGGGATGTTCGCAGGTTGTGAACATCCCTTGTGTTTACTTTTTGTTTTTATCCGAGGATTTATCGTTAAGTGTTATCACATCAACGATACCCCAATCCTTCAACATATTGTTTTTAATATAGAAATCATTTAAAACCTTGAAGTACTCATCGTTATCAAGATAACTTTTCGCGTAATCATAATCAGTATCTTTGATGTTCTCACTACTTCTGACCCCATTATTACCATGCAGGATGTCAGCTAAAATGGTGAAAGGTATGTTCTTACCTTCGTTGTAGAGCTGTTCCCATGAGATCAAATCCATCAAAGGGATGACTTTGTAATCAAGTATTCTTTCAAAGGTCTTATGACCAAACCTAAATTTTCGTTTCGGGGGTTTAGGCGTTTTCAGGTGCTTTTGCCATAGAGCAATCAGTACTTTCAGATGTTCTGCGAGATCGTCACTGCTGGCTTCTTCCAAGTCAATTTCAATCAGCATCTTGTTAGCAGGGTTCATGCCTCCTTGTTTCAGATACTCAGAGATGTAGTCGGAACTCACTGCAACAGGGTCTGTTTGCTCTGAAGTTTCCAGCCGATACATAGCCCGCCCATAGTTGAACAATTGAACTCTGGTCATTGGTCTTACAGCATAGCTATGCGACAGTCTGTGATTGTCTGAAATCCAGTCTGATTTAAGTATCACATCACCACATCGGATTGTGGCATCATGGTATATCGCTTGCATTTGATTTTCTTTGCCTGCTGTTTCCCATTGTTGTCTTGTTTTGTAAGCCAACATCCGTCTTTCAAGCTCTGCATAGATTTGTTCTAAGGTGAGGTCTTTAAGGCCATCATATCGGCGTACATCAAACCAAGATAACGCTGCCCTGATTTCTTCCATTTCCTTTTGTGTAGTCATTGTTCTACCGATTGCTTTTGTGTTTCCTAAACGTTAGCCCATTCAACATGATAGAGAAAGTGGAAAAGAGGAGCGGGTTTTCAAAATGGTGTGAGCACAGTAAGTCACCTTGAAGGTCAGTGCTTTCACCTTGACTAAACATGATTTATTTAATAAAAAATAACCAATTGTTTTTCATCATTTATTTTAACAAAATAACGACAACATCATGTTGATAATGAAAGCAAATTTAGATACGTATAGTCAGATGATTATGACAACAACCAATTGTTTTTAATTGACATTTTTACCACAAGAAAACAATAATGATGGTAAATATGTTGGTAAAAATATGGCTATATTTAACAAAGGCAGTAATAACAGGAGATGTAGATGAAGTTCGAGTCCAGTCAGAGGAGCCAAATTTGAAAAGCCTGCTTTTAAAGCA
>NZ_JUMS01000142.1:0-11450 GCF_001059415.1 Enterobacter sp. 940_PEND | reverse complement strand
AATGGGTTCATGTGCAGCTCCATCAGCAAAAGGGGATGATAAGTTTATCAACACCGACTATTTGCAACAGTGCCAAACTACGGTCGCTATGTGGCAGACCCAAATGAGGTTCAGCTGGCTCGGTATTTTCATCTGGATGAGCGTGACCTTGCTTTTATTAATCAGCGACGGGGAAAACATAACCGGCTGGGGATTGCACTTCAGCTGACTACGGCGCGCTTTCTGGGAACGTTTCTTCCTGATCCCCTTCAAATTCCCTCATTCATCCGTTTTTACATTGCGGCACAGTTGAACATCAGCCGACCAGAGATCCTTTCCCGGTATGCTGAAAGAGAAAATACCCGCTGGGAGCATCAGGGGCTTATCAAGCTCTATTATGATTATCATGATTTTGGTGATTTCCCCTGGACATTCAGACTGAAGCGTTTGCTCTATACTCGCGCCTGGCTCAGCAATGAGCGTCCAGGTCTGCTGTTTGATTTTGCTACCGCATGGTTGCTGCAAAATAAGATCCTGCTACCCGCAGCCTCGACTCTGACAAGGCTGATTGGCGAAGTACGCGAACGGGCAAGTCGACGATTATGGCGAAGGCTGGCTTTGTTGCCTGACAGCTGGCAGAAAACACAACTGGACGGTTTACTTGAAATACCTGAAGGGCAGCGTATATCGGTGCTGGAGGAGATGCGAAAAGGTCCTGTCACTATCAGTGGGCCGTCATTTACAGACGCCCTGGAGCGATATACCCGACTGCGTAGCATGGAGTTTTCCCGGTTGAATTTCTCCGGTCTGCCTGCCATCCAGCTGCGGAATTTGGCCCGTTATGCCGGAATGGCTTCGGTGAAATACATTTCAAGAATGCCTGACGAACGGCGACTGGCCGTGCTTACTGCGTTTGTGAAAGCACAGGAAATTTCGGCGCTTGACGAGGCCGTGGATGTGCTGGATATGCTTATTCTGGATATCACGCGTTCTGCAAAAAATATCGGGCAGAAAAAGCGGCTCAGGACCCTGAAAGATCTTGATCGTGCCGCGCTATTACTGGCACGGGCATGCACGTTATTACTTGATGAGAACACCGATGAAGCAGCTCTGCGGCAGGCTATTTTTCGCCGCATACCAAAGGACAAACTGGCTGAATCCGTCGGCAAGGTAAATGAGCTGGCGCGCCCGCAAGATACTCAGTTTCAGGATGAAATGGTGGAACAATATGGACGGGTGAAGCGTTTCCTGTCCGCGATGTTGCGTGACTTACACTTTCAGGCCGCCCCGGCCGGGGAGCTCACGTTGTCAGCAATCCATTATCTGGCCGAACTGAGTGGCTCAAAAAAGCGAATTCTCGACGATGCACCAGAGCAAATCATTTCCGGCCCATGGAAACGTCTGGTCTACGACAGAGATGGTAGGATTCTACGAGCGGGTTACTCGCTGTGTCTTCTCGAGCGCCTTCAAGATTCTTTGCGCCGTCGTGATCTCTGGCTGGAGAACAGTGATCGGTGGGGGGACCCGCGTCAAAAATTGCTTCAGGGAGCTGAATGGCAGGCACAACGCATCCCGGTATGTCGGGCGCTGGGTCATCCATCAGACGGAACTAAAGCAGCAGAACAACTGGCTACGCGGCTTGATGACACATGGAAATCAGTGGCTTCACGTTTTGCCTGCAACGCAGCGGTCAGCATAAGCAATGAAGGTAAGCATCCCTCACTGACGATTAGCAGTCTGGATAAACTGGATGAGCCACCGGCACTGATACAATTGAATCGTCGGGTAAGAGAATTGATCCCTCCGGTTGATCTGACGGAGCTGTTGCTTGAAATAGATGCCCGAACCGGTTTTACCCGCGAATTCAGCCACGTCAGTGAATCAGGTGCTCGGGCGCAGGATCTCCAGGTCAGTCTGTGCGCAACACTGCTGGCAGAAGCCTGCAATATAGGGCATGAACCCCTGATAAAGCATAATATTCCCGCGCTTACTCGCCATCGTCTGAGCTGGGTTAAACAAAATTATCTCAGGGCAGAAACGCTGGTCACCGCTAATGCACGGCTGGTTGATTTTCAGTCCACGCTGCCGCTCGCGGGGTACTGGGGAGGTGGTGAGGTTGCCTCCGCAGATGGTATGCGTTTTGTCACACCGGTTAAAACGGTTAATTCCGGACCAAATCGTAAATACTTTGGTTCAGGACGCGGTATCACCTGGTACAACTTCGTCTCCGATCAATACTCCGGTTTCCATGGCATTGTAGTTCCCGGGACGCTTCGTGATTCCATCTTTGTACTGGAAGGGCTTCTGGAGCAGCAGACCGGGCTGAATCCGGTAGAAATTATGACGGACACGGCAGGATCCAGCGATATCATTTTTGGCCTGTTCTGGTTACTGGGCTACCAGTTTTCCCCTCGTCTGGCCGATGCAGGCGGGGCGATATTCTGGCGGGCAGATAAAACGGCACATTATGGTGCCCTGAATGAGCTGGCCCGGGGATGTGTTGAACTGTCAAAAATAGAATCCCAATGGGATGAAATGATGCGAATGGCGGGCTCACTGAAGCTTGGGACCATCCATGCATCAGAGCTTATTCGTTCACTGTTGAGAAGTAGCCGACCATCTGGTCTGGCTCAGGCGATTATGGAAGTGGGCCGGGTCAACAAGACGTTGTATCTTCTCAACTATATCGATGATGAGGATTACCGGCGTCGGATCCTCACTCAGCTCAACCGGGGAGAAGGACGCCATGCAGTGGCTCGAGCCATTTGCTACGGACAACGTGGTGAGATTAGAAAACGCTACCGTGAAGGGCAGGAAGATCAACTCGGTGCTCTGGGTCTGGTGACCAATGCGGTTGTGCTGTGGAATACACTTTACATGCAGGAGGCGTTGTCACATCTTCGCAAATCGGGGGAAACACCTGAAGAGGAGCATCTGGCAAGATTATCGCCGCTGATACATGGCCATATAAATATGCTGGGACATTATACGTTTTCGTTACCGGAAGATATTCTGAAGGGCGAGTTAAGACCATTAAATTTGAATACAAACAATGAATTAACCTCTTAGCGTGGTTTTTTACATCATTGGACCTCGAACCCCAATTCCAGCAGAAAAGCATGCATTTGATTGGTTGTTTTTACCTTATCCTGAACCAGGGATTCACGGACACGATGCAGAGCCCGCATTGCCTGCTGAGATTCCGTTCTGGGCTGCACAAAACGCATAGACGGACGCGATGCAGCTTCACAAATAGCTTCGGCGTCGACAAAGTCGTTTTTATTGCTTTTAACGAACGGGCGGACAAATTGTGGTGATATCAGCTTTGGGGAATGCCCCAACTCTTCCAACTTGCGTGCCATAAAGTGAGAACCGCCACAGGCTTCCATTGCGATGGTTGTAGCGGGGCATGTCGCCAAAAATTCGATCAACTTTGGCCGGGTAAATTTTTTACGGTAAACAGCCTTCCCGCGACGATCCTGGCAATGAATATGGAAAGAGTTTTTACCCAGATCGATACCAATGAGCGCAATGTTTTCCATGATAGTTCTCCGAATGAAAGCCTGTCCTCAGCATAGTACCGGGAAGGAGGGAGTGACCATCTCATTAAATAAAGCACGCTAAGCCGGTTGCAGCGGCCGTAGCGGCCTGAACTTGCCCGCGCCGATCTTGGCGCTGCTGCGCCAGAGGTAATCGCCGGTCAGGTTGATGTGCTCCCAGCCGAGCGGCGACAGGTACTGCAACAGGCCGTCATCGACGGCTTGACCGTGGCCACGCAAGGCGTTCGCGGCCCGCTCCAGATAGACCGTGTTCCATAGCACGATGGCCGCCGTCACCAGGTTGAGGCCGCTGGCCCGGTAGCGCTGCTGCTCGAAGCTGCGGTCGCGGATTTCCCCCAGGCGGTTGAAGAACACGGCGCGGGCCAGCGCGTTGCGCGCCTCGCCTTTGTTCAGCCCGGCATGCACGCGGCGGCGCAGCTCGACGCTTTGCAGCCAGTCCAGGATGAACAGTGTGCGCTCGATGCGTCCCAGCTCACGCAGGGCGACGGCCAGGCCGTTCTGGCGCGGGTAGCTGCCAAGCTTCCTGAGCATCAGCGAGGCCGTCGCCGTGCCCTGCTTGATCGAGGTGGCCATCCGCAGGATTTCATCCCAATGGGCGCGGACGTGCTTGATGTTGAGCGTGCCGCCGATCATCGGTTTCAACGCCTCGTAGGTGGCATCGCCCTTCGGGATGTAGAGCTTGGTGTCGCCCAGGTCACGAATGCGCGGGGCGAAGCGGAAGCCCAGCAGGTGCATCAACGCGAAGACGTGGTCCGTGAACCCTGCCGTGTCGGTGTAGTGCTCCTCGATCCGCAGGTCGGATTCGTGATACAGCAGGCCGTCGAGCACGTAGGTCGAGTCGCGCACGCCGACGTTCACGACCTTGGTGTGGAACGGCGCGTACTGGTCGGAGATATGGGTGTAGAACGTCCGCCCTGGGCTGCTGCCGTATTTCGGATTGATGTGGCCGGTGCTCTCGGCCTTGCTGCCGGTGCGGAAGTTCTGGCCGTCCGACGATGACGTGGTGCCGTCGCCCCAATGCTCGGCGAAGGGATGTCGGAACTGCGCGTTGACCAGCTCGGCCAGTGCCGCCCCGTAGGTTTCGTCGCGGATGTGCCAGGCTTGCAGCCAGGCCAGCTTGGCGTAGGTCGTGCCGGGGCACGATTCCGCCATCTTGGTCAGGCCCAGGTTGATCGCGTCGGCGAGGATCGTGGTCAGCAACAGGTTTTTGTCCTTGGCCAGGTCGCCTGACTTCAGGTGGGCGAAGTGCCGGGTGAAGCCCGTCCATTCGTCTACCTCCAGCAGCAATTCGGTGATCTTGACGTGCGGTAGGATCATCGCCGTCTGGTCGATCAGGGCCTGTGCGGTATCGGGCACCGCCGCATCGAGCGGCGTGATCTTCAGGCCCGACTCCGTGATGATGGCGTCCGGCAGCTCGTTGGCCAGCGCCATGCGGTTGACGGTGGCGAGCTGCGTTTCCAGCAGCGTCAGCCGGTCATGCAGGTACTGGTCGCAATCGGTGGCCACGGCCAGCGGCAATTCGCTGGCCTGCTTGAGGCTGGCGAATTTCGCGGGCGGCACCAGGTAGTCCTCGAAGTCCTTGAACTGGCGCGAGCCTTGCACCCAGATGTCGCCGGAGCGCAGCGCGTTCTTCAGCTCCGACAGCGCGCACAGTTCGTAGTAGCGCCGGTCGATGCCGGTGTCGGTCATCACCAGCTTCTGCCAGCGCGGCTTGATGAACTCGGTCGGCGCGTCGGTGGGCACCTTGCGGGCGTTGTCGCTGTTCATGCTGCGCAGCACCTCGATGGCGTCGAGTACGTCCTTGGCGGCGGGCGCGGCCCGCAACTTGAGCACGTCGAGAAATTCCGGCGCGTAGCGGCGCAGCGTGGCGTAGCTCTCGCCGATGCGGTGCAGGAAATCGAAGTCCTCGGGTTGCGCGAGCCGCTGCGCTTCGGTGACGCTCTCGGCGAAAGCATCCCAGGACATGACGGCCTCGATGGCGGCGAACGGATCGCGGCCCGCTTGCTTGGCCTCGATCAGCGCCTGGCCGATGCGCCCGAACAGCCGCACCTTGGCATTGATCGCCTTGCCGGATGCCTGGAACTGCTGCTGATGCTTGTTCTTGGCGGCATTGAACAGCTTGCCCAGGATGCGGTCATGCAGGTCGATGATTTCGTCGGTGACGGTGGCCATGCCCTCGATGGCGAGCGCCACCAGGGTCGCGTAACGCCGCTGCGGCTCGAACTTCGCCAGGTCGGCGGGCGTCATCTGGCCGCCCTCGCGGGCGATCTTGAGCAGCCGGTTCTGGTGAACCAGCCGCTCGATGCCGGAGGGCAGGTCGAGCGCCTGCCACGCCTTGAGGCGTTCGATGTGTTCCAGCATGTGCCGCGAGTTCGGTTTGACCGGGGATTGCCGCAGCCAGGCCAGCCACGTCGTCTTGCCGTTGTCGCGGCGCTTGAGCAGATCGTCGAGGCGACGGCGATGCACGTCCGTCAGCGGCTCAGCCAAGGCGTCGTAGAGACGCCGGTTGGCGCGGGTAATCGCTTCGGCGCTCGCCCGCTCGACGGCGTTGAGGGCGGGCACAATGACCGACTGCCGCCGCAGGTGCTCGATCAAGGCTCTGGCCAGCACGATGCCCTTGTCGGTTTGCATGGCCAGCTCGGTCAGCAACTGGACAGCCTGCCGGTAGTGGCCAATCGTGAACGGCTGGAAGCCGAACACCGTTTGCAGCTCGACCAGGTGCTCGCGTCGGGTCTGCTCACGCTGCCCGTACTCGTCCCAGCTTTCGATGCCGACCTTGAGCTGGTTGGCGACCAGTCTCAGCAATGGCGGGAACGGTGGCTCATCAGCGCCAAGGATGACGCCGGGAAAGCGCAGGTAGCAGAGCTGCACCGCGAAGCCCAGCCGATTGGCCGGGCCGCGCCGCTGCCGGATGATGGAGAGGTCGCTTTCGCTGAACGTGTAGTGACGGATCAACTCATCCTTGGTGTCCGGCAACGCCAGCAGGCTTTCGCGCTCGGCGGCGGAGAGGATCGAACGGCGGGGCATGCGGTTTCCTTCTTCTTGAAATTCTATTCTTGATTGCATATCATCTCAACGAGTTTCGATAAGAAAGGATGCGCATGCGACCGTCTGTTGTGCTTGACATGAAGCGAAGCGCAGTGCGTGAAGCGGTAGGCCGCTTTCGCGCCGCGAACCCGCGCGTCTTCGGCTCGGTGCTGCATGGCACCGACCGGGATGGCAGCGACCTCGACCTGTTGGTCGATGCGCTGCCCGGTGCCACGTTGTTGGACTTGGGCGATTTGGAAGAAGAACTGAAATCGCTGCTCGGCGTTGACGTCGATCTGCTGACTCCCGGCGACCTGCCGCCGAAGTTCCGGGCCAAGGTGCTCGCGGAGGCGCAACCGATATGAGCGAGAACCGCCTGCCCGATTACCTCGACCACATTCAGCAGGCCGCAACCGATGCGCGCAGCTTCGTGGAAGGGATGGCCAAGGACGACTTCTTGGCCGACAAGCGCACCCAGCAGGCCGTCATCATGAGCCTGATCGTCATCGGCGAGGCGGCCACAAAGGTGATGGATGGCTACGTCGAGTTCACCCAGGCGCATGCCGACGTGCCGTGGCGCAGCATGCGCAATATGCGTAATCGCATGGCTCACGGCTATTTCGACATCAACCTCGATGTGGTGTGGGAGACGGTACAGGAATGGCTGCCGGCGTTGCTCCAGCAATTGCCCGCCGTGCGTCAGGATGCCGACGATGAAGACCGTAACGACAACTGTGAAAGAGGGATCTCCGATGACTGTTGAATCGAGAATATTTTCTGTAGCCGAGTATGTTCAGCCGTCCGAAGGCGAGCCTATTCGTTCCGTTGTGCTTGAAACCCGAGACTCAATTATCGTGGTTTGGCATGTCCATCCCGGGCAGGAAATTGCGGCTCACATTCATCCTCACGGCCAAGACACGTGGACTGTTTTGTCGGGAATGGCTGATTACTTTCAGGGCAATGGGATTGTTCGTGCCCTCAGGGAAGGTGAGATAGCCGTGGCAAGACCGGGCCAAGTGCACGGGGCGCGAAATACAGGTACCGAGCCATTTGTGTTAGTCTCGGTTGTGGCATCAGCCAATGCCGGTTTCGTATTGGCTGAGCGATAGAGCCCAATCTCTGGAGTTGGTCCAATGAGCGGTCGGGGAGATAGGTAACAGACATGCAGCGGACACGGCTGCTAAACCAGGTCGCAAACCTCCTTGCGTCGCAGCGTGCCGCAAGCGACGCGATCAATCGAATGGGGTCGGCATGAGACTGAACACCATCCAGTTCCCGACCGCGTAGCCGCCTGTCCTGCCGATCAGGTCTTGACCATCGACGCCTGGGATCAGTCCTGAATGTTCTTGGAGACCACTACGTTATGAGCCGCAGCCGCCGCAAAACACCCATCGTCGGGCACACGACCTGCGGCAGCGAGCGCGAGGACAAGAAGCTCTGGCATCAGCGCTGGCGCACCCGTGAGCGCACGGCGCTGACCAGCGCGTCGCCCGAAGCCCTGAGCGCCCATCTGCCCCTGCTGGAAAACCAGGCCAGCAGCGTCTGGTCGATGGGCAAGGATGGCCGCTCCTACTGGCCCGTCAAGCGCCAGGCCGCCACGGCGGATCGCATCGCCAATCACAAGGGACGCAACCCGCAAGAACGCGCCTCCCTGAAAAAGCGCCTGCTTACACTGTGATTCCTTCAAAATATCTCAACGAAATTTCCCGACACCTGTTTAAGCTATCTTGCTGATATTTCTGTTTTTCGATTTTTGCCGGCGCGATGCCGGCGACGTTGGCCAGCTGCCCCGGGCGCGATACTGAGATCAGTTTCTTTGAACAAAAAAACCGCCTTTTGGCGGTCAGTATTCAGTAGCGGGGTTAGAGGGCCAGTCGTGTAAAAAACCACGTTAGCCGACTATTTATTTGAATAACATAATATTTTAACTGATATGCCAGCGTTCATCCTGACTTATCTGAACAGGGCTCCGCCTGTAAAATGTGAAAGATAGAAAGGTAATTATTTATAATAAAATTAAATAATTTCAATTTTCTCTTCAGAATATACACTGACAGTGTGAAAAAACCCCCGTTATCACGGGGATTTTCCTGTAGATAATACGTTACCTGACTTGCTTAGAAGGCGCAAAGCGCAGTATCAAAATACCGGCCAGAGCGGCCAGTATGGACCCTGCCAGAACCCCCACCTTGACCTCATCAACGAGCAGAGGGCTGCCTGTAAAGGCCAGATTGCCGATAAACAGGCTCATGGTAAAACCAATCCCACACAGTACCGAGACACCATAAACCTGTAACCAGGTACTTTTCTCTGGTCGTTTCGCCAGGCCCAGGCTGACGGCCAGTAGCGACAGGCCAAAGATACCTGCCTGTTTACCCAAAAACAGGCCCAGCGCCACGCCTACCGGAACCGGCGACAACAGGTCATTCATCGTCATGCCCGACAACGCGACGCCCGCATTGGCGAAGCCAAACAGCGGCAGTATCATAAACGTGACCCAGGGGTTGATGGCATGCTCAAGCCTGTCCAGAGGCACTTCATCAGCCGCATTCCTGGTTCGCAGCGGGATAAAGAACGCCAGCAGGATACCCGCGACGGTGGCATGCACGCCTGACTGAAGCATGAAAAACCACAGTACTCCCCCCGTCAGCAGATAGGGCAGCAGGCGCGTCACGCCGGCACGGTTCAGGCTAAACAGCAGAGCAACCATTGCCGCTGCACCACCCAGCATCAGAAGCGAAATGTTGCTGGTATAGAAGAGCGCGATGATAGCCACCGCCCCCATGTCATCCAGAATAGCCAGCGCCGACAGGAAAATTTTTAGCGAGACTGGCACACGACTGCCCAGTAAGGCGAGTACACCGAGCGCAAAAGCAATATCCGTGGCCGCCGGGATGGCCCAGCCGGAAAGGGTTTCGTCATGACCGGCATTAAACCCCACGTAAATCAGGGCAGGTACGGCCAGACCACCCAGTGCGGCAAAGCCCGGCAACGCACGCTGGCTCCAGGTGGCTAACTGGCCGGTGACAAGCTCACGCTTGATTTCCAGCCCGACCATCATAAAGAATACGGCCATCAGGGCATCGTTTATCCAGTGCTCAACGGACAGGCCTGCTGTTTTGTATTTCAGGAGTGTTTCATAACCTTCCCTGAGGGGCGAATTGGCCACGATGATAGCGGCTGCCGAAGCAATAATAAGCACAATACCGCCCGCTACAGGTGAACTGAAAAAATTAGAAACGGGCTTGATAACTTTTCTGGTTAATCCGATTGGGTTTTCTGTCACTTAATCTCCCCCTGAGATGTTGACTTACGAATTGTGAATCAGGCAACCCAGAGACTGTGCACTCCAAAAATGCAATGCACAGCCTGATTGACTGATGTAAGAAATTTAGATAATTAAATTAATAAGTTAAATTCGGTCGGTCTGTGGTTACATTTTATCATGCACCGTCAGGTAAATGGCCGCCTTCAGGTAAATTATCGTAAAGCGAAGCCTTGGCGGGGCTAGGGTGCGTTTCCATTCTGAGAAATTTGCTCAGTCTGTTTCCAGAACATGGCTGAAATTTACTATCCGCCGCGTGTCAGTAAATAGTATCTGTCAGTAAGAGCTGGCAACGTAAACTGACACGGGTAGTGATGGAAAATGATTACACAGGACACCGTTTGCAGACAGATGCTGCTCTGAGCCGCATTATCCTGAAAAGCCTGAACAGCAGCTGATGGATAATTATCCGTCCATGCCGGTGACGAATGGCTGTCAGAAAAGACATACCACAGGTCAAAATGGCGCATTTCGTTAACACTGAGGCCAGAAGTTTTGGGCTGGATATATTTATTGCTTGCCGGATGCTGTGAGATCTTTTACGCGGCGGCCATTCCGCGGACCGACGGGTTCACCCGGTTATGGCCGGGGTCGGTTCCGGCTGAGGGCGAAATGACACCCTAAGCGTTAGCTCTGTGTCGTTGCACGATGTCAGCGACGGTATTCTTGCTGATACCGAGCTCGCGTGCGATCCAGCGATAGCTGCGTCCCTCGGCCCTCATCGCAACCACCTTAGGCAAAAGTCGGTCTGATTTTGGTCGCACTCCGGCCTGACGACCAAGCCTCTTACCACGTGCCTTCGCAACAGCAAGGCCTGACTTGACCCGCTCGCTGATGAGATCCCGCTCAAACTCCGCAATGCCGGAAAGAAACGTCGCCAGCATTCGTCCATACGGCGACGAAAGATCGAACGCCATTCCATTCATGGCTATCACGGAAACCTTCCAGTTCTCCAGTTCACGTAGCGTATTGAGCAGATCGAGCGTCGAGCGCCCCCACCGGGAAAGCTCAGTGACCAGGATTGCATCAATTTGTCTGGACTGGGCAAGCGCCAGGACTTTCTTTCGCTCGGCCCGGTCGAGTTTAGTTCCTGAACCTGTTTCCTTAAATATTCCCACCACGTCGTAGCCGGCACGGCCGGCGAAGGCTCGCAGATCAAATTCCTGGCGTTCACAAGACTGATCCGCTGTTGAAACCCGGCAGTAAATGGCGGCACGATGTCCCAATTGAACCCTCCTGGATTTTTGTATCGGAACGCCCTGATTTATATGGGCTGGCTGTTGTCCAAAACAGACTATACTTCAAAAGGGACGAATTTGTATGTCACGACGCCATATTTTCACCGAACGGCAGCGAGCAGCGCTGTTCGATCTGCCCACGGACGAACTGTCGCTACTGAAGTTCTACACGCTGGGCGATGATGACCTGGAAAACATTAGGCAGCGCCGCAGACCGGAAAACAGGATTGGCTTTGCCCTGCAACTTTGTGCCTTACGATATCCGGGCCGTGGGCACTGTTGCAAATAGTCGGTGGTGATAAACTTATCATCCCCTTTTGC
>NZ_JUMS01000141.1:0-2269 GCF_001059415.1 Enterobacter sp. 940_PEND | reverse complement strand
TGAAGTCAATCGTGGAAGCACATCACGGAAGAGTGCATGTGGAATCGGATATACGCTCGACACGTTTTATTTTATCCGTACCCAGACTGGAGAAAATGATTCCGGATCCCCAACACTGAGAATAAAGATTTAAATGACAAAGATGTCATTAGCCTGTCATGCAGCAAACAGAAGCCATTCGATATAATTAGTGCAACTTATCAGGAAGGCTGGATTGCTTCATCAATACCCGGCGTCAGAGTACGCCAGGAATGAATATCCAGCCATCTCCCGGAGAAATAAGAACTGCCGAACCTGTTTAAGTTATGAAACTGAAAACACCGGTTGTACTTCCCCGGACATCATTAATTGAGAAATGGAGAGTTATCATGAAAAATATCGTATTAGCATCTTTGCTGGGCTTTGGTTTAATTTCTTCGGCCTGGGCCACTGAAACCGTGAATATCCATGAGCGCGTCAACAATGCACAGGCCCCTGCTCACCAGATGCAGTCTGCTGCGGCTCCTGTCGGGATCCAGGGGACTGCTCCCCGTATGACCGGTATGGACCAGCATGAACAGGCCATTATTGCTCATGAAACCATGACGAACGGATCGGCAGATGCGCACCAGAAAATGGTGGAAAGTCATCAGAAGATGATGGGAAATAACACAGTATCCACGACCGTCCCTTCAACGTCTTACGCGGCGATGGATGAGCATGAAAGAGCAGCGGTTGCCCATGAATTCATGAATAACGGTCAGTCCGGCCCACATCAGGCCATGGCCGAAGCGCACCGCCGCATGATCAATGTAGGCTGAATGCGACTGTAGTATCCGTGCTTTTTACCCTTTCCTTGATAGATTATTCCTTAACCGGATATGTTGTGACATTTTTGCCCCCATCAGGGGGCTTTTTTATATGACTCAGCTACAATTAACCGGTACCTACCTGAAAAGGATTTATTAAATGAAAATCAAAAACACCCTTTTTGTTATATTAATGTTATCCCTGCCAGCAATTTCTGCCGAACATTCGGAAATGAAAATGTCAGATATGCACTCATCGGCATCGTCACAGGAATATATGGCTGGCATGAAAGACATGCATGAAAAAATGATGGCCGCCGTTAATGAGCCCGATCCCGATAAGGCCTTTGCAAAAGGTATGATCGCACACCATGAAGGAGCAATAGCAATGGCTGAGACCGAGCTTAAATACGGAAAAGATCCCGAAATGAGAAAGCTTGCGCAGGACATCATTAAAGCTCAGAAAGGTGAAATCGAGCAGATGAATAAATGGCTTGGCAGTCAAAAATAAAGATTGCAAAAACGCCATGATAAGCGTAATTTTAAATCACTCCCGGGCACGGGATCCTGTTAAACGTTAAATAATTAAAACCCGATTAATTTCGGGTTTTTTATATTCTATACTCCGGTCCTTTGCTGTGGACCGGAATATATGCAGCTGCGATTATTTTAACACATTATCTCGTCATGGAAATAATGTCGCTCAGGATCTCAATCAGTTCAATTCTTTCCTGCGTTCCGTCATGATAGGTTGATCTTGAGATTATTCTTTCCGCTGTCATCTGGGGCCAGAATTTATCAAGCACATTATCGGGTTTCATTCCCACAGCCCGGCCGATTATTTTTTTAGCGTCACAGGTGTCCGTAAACGTGACTGCTACACCGGTAATTTCTTCGATCAGATCCGGGCAGAGATAGTTCTCTATTTCACGTTTGCGCGTGGCGAAGAATACCTTACCGGCTTCCTCCACTTCTTTTTTACGTTTCTGAATGGACAGAACCTGTGCAGGGTCTCCCCCAATATCGGAGTCCAGAAATACGCACCAGGGAAGCCCCAGATCGTTGGCCAGATTTAAGGTAACCCAGTGTTTGACGCTCCCGCATCCTCCTATGAGGACTGGCACAATTTTCACGTCCTCAAGAGAGGCTGGCAGCACACCTGATTGTTTAAATGAACTGGCCGCATGCCTCAGGAAAGTGACATCCGACTTTCCTTCTACCAGAACAATGCCTTTAGCCCTTTCCATACCAGTCTCTGGCAACACCCCCAGGCTTTCAGTTGCTTCCTTCAGCACATCGTCATCCGGCATTTTTACAACGGGTTCACCTGTCTCATTTCTGGTGACATAACGTACTGAATCGCCACGGATAATCTAGACACTTCCGAGCCGTTGATAATACTGTTTTTCATATTCTGTCGGTGACATCTGTTCGCTAGAACCATGCCGACGCTTACTGTTATAAAACATTTCGATGTAATC
>NZ_JUMS01000140.1:0-33355 GCF_001059415.1 Enterobacter sp. 940_PEND | reverse complement strand
GGACACTAACACCTGAAGCTAGCGCGTCTACCAATTCCGCCACCTTCGCAATTCACAACTCTTTCAAATAATGGGGTGGCTAATGGGATTCGAACCCACGACAACTGGAATCACAATCCAGGGCTCTACCAACTGAGCTATAGCCACCACTGTATTCTTTCACGCGGTACTGACTACTTCTCAGACCACCGCAGCTCTAGCGCCGGGACTAAATTGGCGCGCCCGACAGGATTCGAACCTGAGACCTCTGCCTCCGGAGGGCAGCGCTCTATCCAGCTGAGCTACGGGCGCTTAGCGCCGTTGCGGGGCTGGATATTACGTACCTCCGTCCCCGCTGTCTAGTGCTTTTTTGAAAAAAATGCGCGTTTGGTTATGGTTTGCACATTTTGCCGCTTATTCCTCCACTTTCTGCGTGGTGCCGCGGCGACCCAGGCCAAAAAGCTTATATGCGGCCGTCACAGCCGCCAGGAAGATCATCCCGACAAACAGCGACATGCGGGTATCTTCATTAAAGTACATGCCGATTAATACGCAAATCAGGAACGCCATCGTCAAATAGTTCGCATAGGGGAACAGAATTGAGCGGAACGGATGGCTTTCGATCGCTTTTTTATGCGCATGCCGGAAACGTAGCTGGCTGATGAGGATAACAAACCACGGCACCATGCCCGGCAGTACGCTGGCGCTGTAGACGTAAACGAATACGCGCTGCGGGTTAGGAATGATGTAATTCAGGCAAGAGCCAATCAGCAGGATTACAATGGAGACCGCCACACCCGCCACCGGTACGCCGGCACGTGAGACTTTACTCATCGCCGCAGGCAGCTGGTTATTCTTCGAAAGCGCATAGAGCATACGTCCGCAGCTGTACATCCCGCTGTTACAGCCTGACAGCGCTGCCGTCAGGACTACAAAATTGATGATACCCGCCGCCGCCGTGATACCAATTTTGGCGAAGGTTAAAACAAACGGGCTACCCGTCGTGCCAATTTCGTTCCACGGGAAGATGGTCACGATGACGAAGATCGCGCCCACATAGAAAATCAGGATGCGCCACAGCACTTTGCCCACCGCGCTACGCAGCGTGACCTGCGGGTTTTTCGCTTCACCGGCGGTAATACCAATCAGCTCCACGCCCTGATACGAGGCCACAACGATACACAGCGCCGTCAGGAAGCCCTTCCAGCCGCCGGCAAAGAAGCCGCCGTTTTCGGTCAGGTTGCCAAAGCCGATAGCGTGTCCACCGTTGCCAAAGCCGAAGAAAATCACGCCCAGGCCGACGACAATCATCACGATAATCGTGGTGACTTTGATCATTGCGAACCAGAACTCAATTTCACCGTAAAGGCGCACGGCTGCCAGGTTTGCCAGCGCCACCAGCCCCACGGCAATGAGCGCGGGTATCCACTGGACCATGTCCGGGAACCAAAACTGGACGTAGACCCCTATCGCGGTGATCTCTGAGATGCCCACCGCCATCCACATAAACCAGTAAGACCAGGCCGTAAGGTATCCGAAGAAGGGGCTCATATAGCGATGCGCGTAAACGGCGAAAGAGCCGGTTACCGGCTCCAGGAAGAGCATTTCGCCCATGGAACGCATAATGAAGAAAACAAACAGCCCGGCGATAATATACGCCAGTAATACGGAAGGGCCTGCCCATTTGAGCGTGCTTGCGGAGCCCATAAACAGGCCCACGCCGATAGTGCCGCCCAGCGCTATCAGTTCAATATGACGAGCTTCCAGCCCACGCTGTAGCTCCGGTTGTTTCTCTGCCATAGATCCTCGATTGTGTTTGCTGTTTCCCGGCTTAATACCGGATATTGTTTTTTAGGGGTACTAAAATACGGAGCGAATGGTTTCCTAAAATCTGCCAAATGGCAAACGATGCATTAAAAAAATGAATGCATTGCACAGATTATCAGCAGTTTTGCAGGCGAGTTGCAGCGCGAATAGCATATCGCGCTACATTTTGATTACATTTTCCCGGTGTAATGCCAGGCGAGGTAGCGAAGCAGACGGATCTGACGTTTAATGCGCGTCGGTTGCGATAGCAGGCGGTACAGCCACTCCAGCCCCAGATTTTGCCAGACCTTCGGCGCGCGCGTAACGTGGCCGGTAAAGACGTCGTACGTGCCGCCGACGCCCATATAGAGGGCATCAGGACAGACCAGACGGCAGTCACGCATCAGGATCTCCTGACGCGGAGAGCCCATCGCCACGGTGACAATTTTCGCCCCGCTGTCACGAACGCGCTCAAACAGAGCCTGTCGATCTTCCGGTTTGAAGTAACCATCCTGGCTGCCGACGATATTAACATTCCATTGACGACGCAGTTTCTCCTCCGTCTGGGCCAGTATCTCCGGCTTCCCGCCAATCAGGAACACGGGCGTACCCTGCGCACCTGCGCGGGCCATAAGCTGCTCCCAGAGATCGGCCCCCGCCACGCGGGATACATTAGCGTCAGGATACTTTTTACGGATAGAGCGGACTACGCTGATCCCGTCCGCGTATTTAAATTCAGCCGCTTCAATCAGGCTTTTGACTTCCGCATTATCCTCAACCGCCAGCATTTTTTCCGCGTTGATGGCCACCAGCGTACCGGATTTCATCTGGCCGTCGGCGAACAGAAAGTCCAGCGCGTGCTGCATGTCGCGCCAGCCAATAAGCTGCAGGCCACGTAGCGCATAGCGCGGTGCAGAAATTTTATCAGTCATTACTATCCTTACTCAGACTTGCGACAGCGTTGTGCTGCCCTGCCGCTCGCGCTTGTGCACAAGCCCTGCGCTGTCAAACAGCCAGTACAACAGTTTGGCCAGCAACAGGCAGAGGCCGAAAACGACCATGAAGAACACCACGCGCGAAACGAACGAGTCCAGCCCTTCGCGCGCCAGAACGATCATATTGAAAATGGCACCAAAGCAGAAACTGTGCAAAATGGCGGCTTTATAGCGGTTGGTCTCTTCGTTGCCGCGCAGATAAAGCCAGTCAAACCACTTAATAATCAGCCCAACGGCAACTGCACCGGGCAGAATGAACCACGCCCCCCCCATCACCACCAGGGAACCAATCAGCGTTGGCGAGATTGCCAGACCGGAATGGTTGTTCAGCACTTCCCAGGTAAAGTAATTTGCCGTGTTAAGCACCACGCCAGGCCGGTCCGGCCATAGCCAGGAAGGGATAAAGACGTAGAAGTCGCGAACAATCGGCGCCAGCCCCTGGAAATCAATCTTGTCGTAATTTTGCAGCAGCAATGCCAGATTTTCCCATGGCGAGAAAGTATCGCGCGTCAGGTAGAGGAACGTGTAAAACGCCTCATCCCCCGCCACGTTCATGCCGTAGCGCTTCAGCGCCAGCCAGAACATCCCGACAATGCCAAACACGCCTGCCGCAACCAGCATCCACAGCGAGATCCAGCCGCGAATGATGCCGATAAACAGGAAGATGGCGAAGGCGATGATAATGTTCGCGCGCGTGCCGCCCACAATCATGTAGGTCAGAATGCCAAACGCGACGGTGCTGACCAGGAAAAACAGCCACGCTTTGCTGTCCTGGCGCAGGAAAAAGACCACCAGCATCGCCGGAATGAAGAAGTAGAAGAAACGCTTAAGCGCCACGCCCGAGACTTCGGCCGAAAAAATCTGGCTGTAGGAGTGGAGCTTAAACAGCAGAAAGCCGTTATGCATGAAGAAGATACCGACGCTGACCAGGGCGATGGTCATCAGCATCACCCACGTCAGGTGGGTTTCCACCCGATTCATGGTAAAAAGCGGCCGGCGCGGGGCAGCAGCCTGCGCTGAACGCAGACGCGTTTTATAGGTGACGTAGTAGACGGCATAGAAGCAGGTTGCCGCCAGAAGCGCCTGGAGCAGGATTTCCGGCGGCGCGACGCTCACGTCAAACCGGAAGACCAGAATGCTGGTCAGCGGGAAGCCGAAAAAGAAGGTCAGCAGAAACAGTAACGAGAAGAAAACGTTAAAGTTGAAACGTACCCGGCGGAATTCAAACCAGGTAAGCGTGGCAATAAACAGGGTGCTCAGAAGCCAGACAACCAGTAAGCCGCTGAATTGCAACTGACTCATGCTTTGTCTCCTGAAGCGATACGGAGCGCGCGGTGCCACGGCGTGAGGTAATTCGGGCTGAAAAAATCGATGCTATTTTTATCCACCAGCATGAGCTGGCGTTGGGCTTCCCGAACCACCTCGACATTCAGCGTGTCTGAGGTAAACAGCACCGGAATATGCTGCTCGGCCATGTCCTGCCAGAACGGATTGTCGCGGTTGAGCACGCACGGTACACCCGCCTGAATCAGCAGACACAGCGTGCCGATTCCCTGCTGTCGTGCGAAGATGAAATAGCCAAGATCGCATTTTCTCAGCAGCGCAAGATATTCATCAAATTCCAGCTTATCGCTAAGGATGTGCAGGTTTTCTGCACTAAACAGCGCAAGCCCCTGTTGGCGAACGTCAGCAATATAGGCGTCGTTGTTGGCGGGATAGCCCATCGGCACCACAACATTCACCGTGTCGCCAAACTGCTGATGCACCGCCCTGAGCCCCGCGACGTGTTCGTTACTGCGATCGCCGGAATTCCCCACCAGGATCGTCAGCTTGCCTTCACGCACCGCGTCATTCGCCATGGCGTTCAGCGCCGGATCCATGCGGGTCGGGAAATAGAGCAGTTCTCCGCGCACGTTCGGGTGCTGTTTAGCAAAATAGTTGAGATCGCCGCGGGTGGCAAACACACAGCCTACGCGCCCCTGCGCCATGCGCCGCAGCGGATAGAAAAGACGGAATTTCCAGCCGCGGGAGACTTCGTAGAGATCGGCTCCCCAGATATGCCAGCTGCACTGGGAGGGTTTAATCCCCCCGCTGAGCAGTGCCAGCCACAGGCCGGTATTGAACTGCCCGTGGAAAAAGAAACGTTGCTTACGATCCGCTTTGGCTTTGGCAATGACCGCCTTCGCCAGCGCGGCCTTATCCGGCCAGAAGCGAATCGTCAGCGCCGGAAACGCCTCGCTCAGGCCCTTATCCTGACCTGCAACCATAAACTCACGCGCATCAGGATTGCCCGATGCCAGCTCGTCGTTGAAGAACCGCAAAACGGTCTGGTTATGGTGTGGGATATCCGATCCCAGGATGTGAATCAGTGCAGTCATGCGCGTTTACGCCACAATAAAAATACGCCGCAACAGGCGGCGAAATAAACGATATAGGTTGCCATGTAGGCCTGAGCCGCCCCCAGCGCACCGTGCGCGGGTATCAGCCAGTGTGAAAATGCTGTCAGTAACGCAAACTGGCTAATTTCCGCCAGGATATACAGCCGCAGGGACGCTTTTGCAATCACCAGATAGCCGAAAACGTAAGCCCCCACTTTCAGCACATCACCCACCAGCTGCCATGCAAAGAGATCGCGCATGGCGGTGAACTTCGCCGAGAAGAGCAGCCAGATGGCGACATCGCGCAGTAACCAGACGGTAAAGCTGGCCGCCGCGACGGCCGGCAGCACAAAGCGCAGAGCTCGGAAAATCTCGCGCGTAATTTCTTGTCTGGACGTCAGGCGCGATAAGGTTGGCAGCAAATAGACGCTAAAGGAAGCCGTTATAAACTGGAGATAAGCGTCGGAAATGCTGCTCACGCCCTGCCAAATCCCGACTTCATCCCAGCTATAATGCGCCGCCAGCAGGTTTCGCATCATCACGTAGGCTACCGGCAGCGTGACGGAGGTGATGAGTGCCATCAGGGTAAATTTACCCAGCTGGCTGGCAAGCATCGTGTCCCATTGCGGTTTTAGGTAGCTCAAAGGGATGACGCCCCGACGCATCAGCATAAATGCCGCAGGCACAACAACCAGCGCCGGGACCAGCGCCAGCCCCAGCAGTGCGCCTTCATAGCCGCCCAGGCGATAGCAGAAGTAATAGGCAATCACGCCGATGACGCTTCCCAGGATTAGGGCAAGCGCGTTCCCGGCGGCATCACGAAAACCTTTCATCAGCGCCAGCAGCAGGTTTGCCCAGGCAATGCCCATCTGAACCAACGCGACCAGACGCACCAGCCCCTGATAGTGGGTGTGCCCGAACAATCCCAGGCTGATGGGCGCCGCCGCCAGAAGAAAAACAATCGCCATCAGGGTCGAAAAACCGGTGACCATCGCCGAAGAGGTGCCCACCACCCTGCGCAGCTGAGCCGCATCATCGTGATACTGCGCAACGTATTTGGTAACGCCGTTGAAAATGCCGGCGCCGGCCAGCACCCCAAGGACGGTAACGAGCTGGCGGAAATTACCCGCCAGCCCCACGCCAGAGGGGCCAAATGAGACGGCCAGTAGCTTGACGACCAGCAGACCGGCGCCAATTTTTACAAGCGTGGACGCGGCGGTCCACACCGATGCTTTTGCCAGAGACATATCAGCCGAAATAACTCAGAAGGGTATTAATCACCGTACGCTGGTTAACAGGCGCGAGGTTGTAGAACAGTGGCAGGCGAAGCAAACGCTCACTTTCTTTCGTGGTGTAACGATCTTCACCCGCGAACGTGCCAAACGCTTCGCCGGCCGGGCTGGAGTGCAGCGGGATGTAGTGGAACACCGCCATAATTTCGGCCTCTTTCAGCCAGGCGATGAGCTCGCTGCGGTCGTCGTTATCGCGCAGCTTGATGTAGAACATATGCGCATTGTGGACGCAATCCGCCGGGATGGTCGGCAGCTCAATACGCCCGGCTTTGGCGAGCGGCTCAAGCGCATCGTAATACGTTTGCCACAGGGAAAGACGCTGAAGGTTGATACGTTCCGCCGCTTCCAGCTGCGCCCACAGATATGCCGCCTGCAGATCCGCCATCAAATAGCTGGAGCCGATGTCGCGCCAGGTGTATTTATCTACCTGGCCCCGGAAGAACTGGCTGCGGTTGGTGCCTTTTTCGCGGATCACTTCCGCCCGCTCCACCAGAGCCCGGTCGTTAATCAGCGTCGCGCCACCTTCTCCGCCCGCCGTGTAGTTTTTGGTTTCGTGGAAGCTAAAGCAGCCGATATGGCCGATAGTGCCCAGCGCGCGTCCCTTGTAGGTGGACATCACGCCCTGCGCGGCATCTTCCACCACGAACAGATTATGTTTTTTGGCGATGGCCATGATGGTGTCCATTTCACAGGCCACGCCCGCGTAGTGAACCGGCACGATCGCGCGCGTTTTGTCGGTGATCGCCGCTTCAATCAGCGTCTCATCAATGTTCATGGTGTCCGGGCGGATATCCACAAAGACGATTTTCGCTCCGCGCAGGACAAAGGCGTTCGCCGTGGAAACGAAGGTATAGCTCGGCATAATCACTTCATCGCCGGGCTGGATATCCAGCAACAGTGCCGCCATTTCCAGCGATGCCGTACAGGACGGGGTCAGCAGCACTTTGGCGCTGCGAAAACGCTGTTCCATCCACTGCTGACAGCGACGGGTAAAACCGCCGTCACCACAGAGTTTGCCGCTGCCCATGGCAGACTGCATATAGTCGAGTTCAGTTCCGACAACGGGTGGTGCGTTAAATGGAATCATCTTGTCACCTGTATAACCAGTAGGCGGTGGCGTCGATGTTGGCACCACTCGCAATATAACGTTTAAGCGCGGCGGTGTTGCCCAGTTGGGTCGCGACCCGCAGCGTCACAAGCTGTTGCTGCTGCGCCCAGTGCAGCGCCGCCTGCATGAGTTTCTCACCCATGCCGCGCCCGGCTAATAAGCCAATACGCGCCTCGCGCTCGTTGAGCTTACGCAGCGAGACGAACCCCTGGATTTGACCGTCGCCTGCACGGAAAACCAGGCAGACGTGGTCAAAGGTGCCTTTGACCGCATTTTCTATCCACTGGGCATAGAAACGTCCGCTATCGTCAGGTGCATACCAGGGCGCACGAAAGCGGCTCTGTGCAAATGCCTGGGCCGCCATCTGACGCAGCACGGTGATGTCCTGTTCGGTTGCAATTTCCGCGCCTGGCGCATCGTGCCGGGTAAGGGTAATGGAAAGGTCTACCTCACCTTCAACCAGCTGAAAGCCGTGCTGCTGGAGCGCATCAAGCAGATCGGCGCGCTCCGCCGGGATCTTAGCCTGCACCCGTTGCCAGGCGATAAAATCTGATTCAGCCAGCACCGGCGCGTCATCGCGCACACGTACGATGGCCGACGGCAGGCCGAAAAAGGCACTCTCCCACTGCAGGGACTCAAGCACCCCATTCAGGCTGTTCAACGCCAGACACCTTTGGTATCCACAATATACTGCTGACGAACAGCATCGCCGGACGTCGCTTTAAACTCTTTATGATCTACCAGCAGCACCAGCACGTCCGCCGTCGCCAGCGCGTCTTCCAGCGCCGTCAGCGTGCAGTGCCCCGCCAGTTTTGCCGGTAATTCATGGATATTCGGCTCAACCACCAGCGTTTCACCCTTGTGCCATTCGGCAATCATCTCAGCAATTTCCATCGCCGGGCTTTCACGCAGATCGTCAATATTGGGTTTAAATGCCAGACCAAAGCAGGCAATTTTCAGCTCGCTGGCGCGCTTGCCGCTCTCTGTCAGACAATCCGCTACCGTCGCTTTAACCTGATTGAGCACCCAGTGAGGCTTGCTGTCGTTCACTTCACGCGCGGTGCGAATCAGACGCGCCTGCGCCGGATTCTGCGCCACGATAAACCACGGATCGACGGCGATACAGTGTCCACCCACGCCCGGGCCTGGCTGGAGAATGTTTACACGCGGATGGCGATTCGCCAGGCTAATCAGCTCCCATACGTTAATCCCCTGATCGGCGCAAATTAGCGACAGTTCGTTCGCAAAGGCAATATTGACGTCGCGGAAGCTGTTCTCCGTCAGCTTGCACATCTCGGCGGTGCGGGAATTGGTCACCACGCACTCGCCTTCCAGGAAAATCTTGTACAGCGCGCTGGCACGTTCGGAACAGACGGGCGTCATACCGCCAATGACGCGGTCGTTTTTAATCAGTTCGACCATCACCTGGCCCGGCAGCACGCGCTCCGGACAGTAGGCGATGTTGATATCCGCCTGCTCACCCACCTGCTGCGGGAAGCTTAAATCAGGACGCGCCTCGGTCAGCCACTGTGCCATCTGCTCGGTAGCGCCGACCGGAGAGGTCGATTCCAGGATCACCAGCGCCCCTTTCTTCAGCACAGGCGCGATGGATTTTGCCGCCGCCTCGACGAATGCCATGTCGGGCTCGTGGTCACCTTTAAACGGGGTGGGGACGGCAATCAGGTAGGCATCCGCTTCAACTGGCGTCGTGCTGGCACGCAGGAAGCCCCCCTCCACCGCCTCTTTCACCACGCGGTCAAGATCGGGCTCCACAATATGAATCTCGCCACGGTTAATGGTTTCTACCGCTCGTGCGTTGATATCCACACCAACAACCTGTTGCTGACGAGAGGCAAACGCGGCCGCAGTAGGCAAGCCAATGTAGCCAAGACCAATGACAGAGATGGTAGTAAAACTCATAGCGATACCCGATTGTGTTTAAGTGCATGCAAAATACGGCCACAAGCCTGCCCGTCTCCATACGGATTATGGGCCCGGCTCATCGCCTGATACGCTTCATCGTCATGCAGCAGGCGCGTGACCTCTTCGACGATGAGCTGCGCGTTGGTGCCGACCAGACGCACCGTACCGGCTTTGACGGCTTCCGGACGTTCGGTCGTTTCACGCATCACCAGCACCGGTTTGCCGAGGGATGGCGCTTCTTCCTGGATTCCGCCGGAATCGGTGAGGATCAGCCAGGCGTGGTTCATCAGCCAGACAAACGGCATGTAGTCCTGAGGTTCAATCAGAAGGACATTTTCGACATGGCCCAGGATCCGGTTAACCGGCTCGCTGACGTTAGGGTTAAGGTGTACTGGATAGACAATTTGCACATCGTCATTCTGCGCGGCGATTTCAGCCAGCGCGTGACAGATTTGCTCGAAACCCCGGCCAAAGCTCTCGCGACGGTGGCCAGTGACCAGAATGGTTTTTTTGCCGTTGTGAAGGAACGGATAGCGGGCAGCGAGCTCTTTCTGAAGATCGCTGTTTGCCAGGACGCGGTCACGTACCCAAATTAACGCGTCAATGACCGTATTGCCTGTCACAAAGATTTTGTTATCGGCGATATTTTCACGCAGCAGGTTCTGACGAGAGTTTTCCGTTGGCGCAAAATGGTACATCGCAAGATGACCCGTTAACGTGCGGTTGGCCTCCTCCGGCCACGGCGAATAAAGATTGCCGGTACGCAGACCCGCCTCAACATGCCCCACGGGAATTCGCTGGTAAAACGCGGCCAGGCTTGTCGCCACGGTAGTTGTGGTGTCACCGTGTACCAGCACGACGTCGGGCTTGAATGACTCCAGGATCGGCTTAAGCTCTTGCAGAATGCGACAGGTTATCTCCGTTAACCCTTGCCCCGGTTTCATAATATTAAGGTCGTAATCCGGGACGATGGAGAAGAGCGTTAAAACCTGATCGAGCATCTCACGGTGTTGAGCCGTGACGCAGACTTTCGCTTCAATATCAGGATCGCAGGCCAGCGCATGAACCAGAGGTGCCATCTTAATGGCCTCCGGCCTGGTGCCAAATACGGTTAGTACTTTCACATCGATTCTCTTCGATTAGGCGATGAAGGCCGCAGCCTTCATCGTAGACGGCGTTCTTAGTTTTTGCGACGACGCGTTAACGCCACGCCAGCGCCCGTCAATGCGCCTACAATCCCCCACATGATCATCAGGAATGCACGACGCGGACTGTCGCGTTTTACAGGTTCTTCAGGCGTTCGCAAATAACGATAGGTCTGAAAACGCGGGTCCAGGGATGGGCCGACATTAAGCGTATTGAGCATCGCGCGATTTTGATCGTAATCGAGGTCAAAATCAGGACCGACGGCCTTCAGGTTTTCCAGCCGCGCCTGCAGCATAGGGCGGCCAAGAAGGAACATTTCTGAATCAGGCAGCTCATCGGCCGGCACGTCCGTCTCAGTACGGGAAATATTGTGCTGTTCCGCAATTTTCAGCGCCTGCTCAATGTTATGCACGCGGCGACCGAAAATAGTATTCGCCACCTCTTCCTGACGTTTTACCTGGGCTTTCATCTGGATGGTACGAGCCGCCCAGGCACCTTTAAGCTCTTCGTTAAGATGGCTTGCGGCACGCTGGCTGGCAAACGCGACATACTGACGCAACAGGTTGTTGGCATCCGGCGCGGTTTCTGCAATCAGCTTGACGCTGTCATTAACGCTACGCAGCGCGTCGCCCGGCATAAACTGAATATTGTTAATCAGATCGTCCAGCAGGGCGGCATCGGCTTTTGTATTATCAACCCGGCGCTGCTTGTAGTAATCCGTCTGGGACCAGAAATCGCGGCGGGTATCCCACGAAGCCAGCTGCATCACAAACTCTTTATAGGCTTCATCCATAACGGAAGCCTGGTCAGGCGTAGCAAGACTGGCTTTGATGTCCAGGTTACGCAGGAATTGCTGCTGGGAATAGTATCCCCCGAGCATGTTAACCGTTGGCTTGTCTGTGATTGCCGTGGCGCTCCACTCTTGCTTTGCAAAGAACGTATAGGCCAGCGCTAACAGGGCAAACCCCAGCGCGATCCCCGCAATCCAAAGTTTGCCTGCCCATAACACGCGAAACAAACCCCGAATATCCAGTTCATTCTCAGTTACCACTGATTTCGCTCCCGCCAACGGTTGAGTCATCATAGTCCCGGTTTTACTTAGTTAATGTTGTATTTTTGCCACTGTTACGACGCATCCTGCGTTTAAGACGTTTAATAAAACGCGCCACTTTCCATGCGCGCTTAATGCAGTAGCCGTACAGGAAAAATGCCAGCAAGAATAATGCCAACATAACCCACTCAGGAATAATATGAGAATATTCTGCAGCCACACCAATTGCGGCCAAAATAGCGGCGGCCAGAGTAATCAGCACAAACGCCTGACGAGAAGTAAAACCCGCACGCATGATGAGGTGATGAATGTGTTGGCGGTCAGGAGAGAAAGGACTCATCCCTTTGCGCAGGCGGCGATACATAATCGCCACCATATCCATTAATGGAATGGCAATAATCCACAGCGCGGTTACGGGACTTATCGGATGGGTTTGACCCTGTGTGGTTTCAAGCAGGATCCAGATAACCGTAAAACCAATCAGCGTACTGCCCGCGTCTCCCATAAAGACTTTATAGCGACGGCCCAGCACACCGAGGTTTAAGAGGATATAAGGCAGAATGGCGGCAATCATGGCAAAACACCACATTGCCAGACTGTACTGACCATCAAACCATAAAATAATGCCGATAGCGGCGAACGAGACGGATGACAACCCACCGAGCAGGCCGTCAATGCCATCCACCATGTTGAAAGCATTGATTGCCGCCCAGACGGCAAAGAGTGTCAGGAAGAAGCCAAATGGACCCAGGACTAACTCCCAGGGGCCAAACACATAGCCGAGGCTTCGCAGATACAGTCCACCCACAACCATCATCACCACGCCAATGGCCGCCTGAACGGTGGCGCGTATTTTCACCGCGATATCGAATCGGTCATCAAGAGCCCCGACTAACACCAGGACACCGGCGCAGGCAATGTACAGGGCGGCATGCGGAATATAATAGTCGGCAATTCCAAACGTGAAGCAAATCCCTGCGTAAACAGAAATTCCGCCGACTAAAGGAATAAGACCTTGATGGCGTTTACGAAAATTAGGTTTATCCACCAACCCTATTCGTTTTGCCACCTTGCGTGCAATGAACAAAAAACAGGTTGTGAATAAAAAAATACTGATCAGTTCAGTAACGGCAGTGAATAGATTCACAATGGATTGCTCTCAACAATTGTTAGTCCCGGAAGTATAACCATGAAGCCACAACCTCAGAAGTAATAAAGATGGCTTCTAACAACTCCCTTTGTATATTTTTCAATCAATTATTTCTCAGGATGCAGAAACGGCTCTATTGTCGCACCGACCGGTCAAAATTGGGAGTAGGTAGTACTAGCGTATAGTCCATAAAAGGAAAACGCCACGTAAAAACGTGGCGTTCGCTGGCTTTATTTGCGTTACGAGCGTTTCATCATGTCGAAGAAATCGTCGTTGGTTTTGGTCATCGCCAGTTTATTAATGAGGAACTCCATCGCGTCAATTTCACCCATTGGATGGATGATTTTGCGCAGGATCCACATTTTCTGCAGCTCTTCCTGCGTGGTGAGCAGCTCTTCTTTACGGGTACCGGAACGGTTGTAGTCGATAGCCGGGAAGACGCGTTTTTCAGCGATTTTACGAGAAAGGTGCAGTTCCATGTTACCTGTACCTTTAAATTCTTCGTAAATCACTTCGTCCATTTTAGAACCGGTATCGATCAGCGCCGTCGCGATGATGGTCAGGCTGCCGCCCTCTTCCACGTTACGCGCGGCACCGAAGAAGCGTTTCGGACGATGCAGGGCGTTAGCATCCACACCACCGGTCAGCACTTTACCAGACGCCGGAACCACGGTGTTGTAGGCACGCGCCAGACGGGTGATGGAGTCAAGCAGGATGATCACGTCTTTCTTGTGCTCAACCAGGCGTTTCGCCTTCTCGATAACCATTTCCGCAACCTGAACGTGGCGAGATGCTGGCTCGTCGAAGGTAGAAGCAACCACTTCACCTTTAACCAGACGCTGCATCTCGGTCACTTCTTCCGGACGTTCGTCAATCAGCAGCACCATCAGCACGCAGTCTGGGTGGTTATAGGCAATGCTCTGCGCGATGTTCTGCAGCAGCATGGTTTTACCCGCTTTTGGCGGTGCCACAATCAAACCACGCTGGCCGCGACCAATTGGTGAGGCCAGATCCAGAACACGCGCGGTTAAGTCTTCAGTAGAACCGTTACCACGCTCCATGCGCAGGCGAGAGTTCGCGTGCAGCGGCGTTAAGTTCTCGAAGAGGATCTTATTACGCGAGTTTTCCGGTTTGTCGAAGTTAACTTCATTGACTTTCAACAGCGCAAAGTAGCGTTCACCCTCTTTAGGAGGACGAATCTTACCTGAAATGGTGTCACCAGTGCGGAGGTTGAAACGGCGGATTTGGCTGGGGGATACGTAGATGTCGTCAGGGCCGGCGAGGTAGGAGCTGTCTGCAGAGCGGAGGAAACCAAATCCGTCTTGCAATATCTCCAGCACACCGTCGCCAAAGATATCTTCGCCACTCTTAGCGTGCTGCTTCAGGATGGCGAAAATGATGTCCTGCTTGCGCATACGAGCCTGGTTTTCCAGCCCCATATTTTCGCCGAGAGTGATCAGCTCAGAAACCGGCGTATTCTTTAATTCGGTAAGATTCATAATGGTGTGGGTTCTTAAACTCGGGGTGATTCTCGAACTTAATGTTGTGAATGGTATGGCAGGGTCATCCATGCCTGTTTAGCGGCCATCGACTCATGTCTGTTCGCTGTCTGGTCACAGGGAAAGAACGCAGAACTGAAACGACAAGACGGATTGAGTGACAAGCCCGGAATTTAGCCACTTCACGCACTGTTCATGTTAACAACGGGAAGTATCGGGTAAAACAAGATTCAAACAACAAGATATGTTTAAAACGAAGTCATAGCTAACTTAGCACGACTTCAGCCGGGCGTCCAGAGTTCCACATCATTTAGCCGGGAGCTCTGAACGCACAGCGGAGAAACCTTACGCCAGGTTAGCGTCCAGGAACTCTTTCAGTTGACCTTTGGACAGCGCGCCCACTTTGGTCGCTGCCACTTCGCCGTTTTTGAACAGCAGAAGGGTTGGGATGCCACGGATACCGTATTTTGGTGCGGTGCCCGGGTTCTGGTCGATGTTCAGCTTGGCAACGGTCAGTTTGCCCTGATATTCGTCGGCGATCTCATCCAGAATCGGGGCGATCATTTTGCAAGGACCACACCATTCAGCCCAGAAATCGACGAGGATCAGCCCGTCAGCCTTAAGTACGTCCGTGTCAAAACTGTCGTCAGTCAGGTGAATAATTTTATCGCTCATATATAACTCCACAGGAATAAGCCTGGTACGTTGGTTTTGTCTCCACCAACGACGTGTTGATGTCGCATTAACCAACTAAAGGTTGACTTTATTTCACCGGATACGCTTTCGTAAAGCAATAGTAAGCTGATATTCTACCACACTATGAGCAAAACACATTTAACAGAACAGAAGTTTTCCGACTTCGCGCTGCACCCGAAGGTGATTGAAGCCCTTGAAAATAAAGGGTTTCATAACTGCACGCCCATTCAGGCCCTCGCGCTGCCGCTGACGCTGGCCGGTCGCGATGTTGCCGGGCAGGCGCAAACCGGTACCGGCAAAACGATGGCGTTTTTAACGTCAACGTTTCATTATTTACTTTCTCACCCAGCGATTGCAGACCGCAAAGTTAACCAGCCGCGCGCGCTAATTATGGCCCCGACGCGAGAACTTGCGGTACAGATCCACGCAGACGCTGAACCCCTGGCGCAGTCTACCGGCCTGAAGCTTGGCCTGGCCTATGGCGGCGACGGCTACGATAAACAGCTGAAAGTGCTGGAAAGCGGTGTGGATATCCTGATCGGTACCACCGGCCGTCTTATCGATTACGCCAAACAGAACCACATTAACCTCGGCGCAATCCAGGTTGTGGTGCTCGATGAAGCTGACCGCATGTACGATCTGGGCTTCATTAAAGACATTCGCTGGCTGTTCCGCCGCATGCCGCCGGCCAATCAGCGTCTGAATATGCTGTTCTCCGCTACCCTTTCTTATCGCGTACGCGAGCTGGCGTTCGAACAGATGAACAACGCCGAATATGTAGAAGTGGAACCGGAGCAGAAAACGGGTCACCGCATTAAAGAAGAGCTCTTCTATCCTTCCAATGAAGAGAAAATGCGTCTGCTGCAAACGCTGATTGAAGAAGAGTGGCCAGATCGCGCCATTATCTTCGCGAACACCAAGCACCGTTGTGAAGACATCTGGGGCCATCTGGCTGCAGACGGTCACCGTGTTGGCCTGTTGACCGGCGACGTGGCGCAGAAAAAACGCCTGCGTATTCTGGAAGAGTTTACCCGTGGCGATCTTGATATTCTGGTCGCAACCGACGTTGCCGCTCGTGGTCTGCACATTCCGGCCGTGACGCACGTCTTTAACTACGATCTGCCAGACGACTGCGAAGACTACGTACACCGTATCGGTCGTACCGGTCGTGCGGGCGCAAGCGGTCACTCGATTAGCCTTGCGTGTGAAGAGTATGCGCTGAATCTCCCGGCCATTGAGACGTATATCGGTCACTCTATTCCGCAGAGCAAATACAATCCGGAAGCGCTGTTAAGCGAACTGCCGCCGCCTAAGCGTCTAACCCGTCCACGCTCCGGCAATGGTCCGCGTCGTTCAGGTGGCGCGCCGCGTAATCGTCGTCGTTCAGGTTAAGAAAATATGCTCAGCTCCACCTCGCTTTATGCGGCAATTGATCTCGGTTCGAATAGTTTTCATATGCTGGTTGTGCGCGAGGTGGCGGGAAGCATACAAACGCTGACGCGCATCAAGCGCAAGGTCCGCCTCGCGGCGGGCCTGAGCAGTGACAATCACCTCTCGCCTGAAGCCATGGAACGTGGCTGGCAGTGTCTGCGGCTCTTTGCCGAACGTCTTCAGGATATCCCGCACGCCCAAATCACCGTGGTCGCCACTGCGACACTCCGCCTGGCGGTTAACGCTGTGGATTTCATTGCCAGAGCGCAGGAAATTCTGGGTTGTCCGGTACAGATTATCAGCGGTGAAGAAGAAGCTCGCCTGATTTACCAGGGCGTTGCACATACCACAGGGGGTGACGATCGCCGTCTGGTGGTGGATATCGGTGGTGCCAGTACCGAGCTTGTGACCGGCACCGGCGCGCAGGCAACGTCGCTGTTCAGCCTGTCGATGGGCTGCGTGACCTGGCTTGAGCGCTACTTTACCGATCGGAATCTGGCGAAAGAGAACTTCGACGAGGCAGAAAACGCAGCGCGCGAAGTGTTACGCCCGGTGATGGACGAGCTGCGCTATCACGGCTGGAAAGTCTGCGTGGGTGCCTCGGGTACCGTGCAGGCTCTGCAGGAAATCATGATGGCGCAGGGAATGGACGAGCGGATTACGCTTGCCAAACTTCAGCAGCTGAAACAGCGCGCCATTCAGTGTGGACGCCTGGAAGAGCTGGAAATTGAAGGCCTGACGCTGGAACGCGCGCTGGTTTTCCCGAGCGGGCTGGCTATTCTGATCGCCATTTTCACCGAGCTGAACATCCAGTGTATGACCCTGGCCGGCGGCGCGCTGCGCGAAGGTCTGGTCTACGGGATGTTACATCTTTCGGTCGATCAGGATATCCGCAGCCGTACTCTGCGCAATGTGCAGCGTCGTTTTATGGTTGATATCGATCAGGCCGGACGCGTATCGCAGCTGGCGTCACGCTTCGCCGATCAGGTCGCTAACGTCTGGGATCTTGACCATCTGAGCCGGGATTTACTGCTGAGCGCCTGCGCGCTACATGAAGTGGGGCTGAGCATTGATTTTAAGCAGGCACCGGCTCATGCAGCGTATCTGGTACGAAACCTTGATCTACCGGGCTATACGCCCGCGCAGAAAAAGCTGCTGGCAACGCTGCTGCTGAACCAGACCAATGCCGTCGATCTCTCCTCTTTGCATCAGCAAAACGCCGTACCGCCGCGCGTGGCCGAGCATCTGTGCCGCCTGCTGCGTCTGGCGATCCTGTTTGCCAGCCGCCGCCGCGATGATTTGCTGCCAGCCATTAATCTGGTGGCCGATGACGAGAAGCTTTCGCTGACGCTGCCGGAGAACTGGATTGATCGTCACCCGTTAGGGGCCGAGATGATCGAACAGGAGTGCCAATGGCAGAGCTACGTGCACTGGGTGCTTGAGGTAAAGTAATACGCTGAACATTGCCGGGTGCGGCTTCGCCTTACCCGGCCTACAGATCCCTACGGAATTATCCTTTCTCTTTGGCTTTTGCCAGCATGGCGCGGATGTTTGCCACGTTAGCCTGACCCTTGTGCATCCGCTCTTCTGCGGTAATCACTTTGCGCTCCTGTTCCCAGATCAGGTCATCCTGCGGCAGTTCCAGCAGGAAACGACTCGGCTCCGGGCGTACCAGTTCACCATACTGGCGGCGCTCTTTACACAGCGTGAACGTCAGCTCTTTCTGCGCGCGGGTGATCCCCACGTAGGCCAGACGGCGCTCCTCGTCGACGTTATCTTCATCAATGCTGCTCTGGTGCGGCAACAATCCCTCTTCCATGCCGACCAGATACACATACGGGAACTCCAGCCCTTTTGACGCATGCAGCGTCATCAGCTGAACCTGATCGGCCTCTTCTTCGCTCTCGCCGCGCTCCATCATGTCGCGCAGGGTAAAGCGGGTGACCACCTGCGTCAGGGTCATTGGCTCGTCGATTTCAGAGCCCTCCAGCATTTCGGTCATCCAGCTGAAGAGCTGGTTAACGTTTTTCATGCGCATCTCAGCCGCCTTCGGGCTGGCTGAGGTTTCATACAGCCAGGACTCATAGTCAATGCCGTGAATGAGATCGCGCACCGCCGCCACCGGCTCCCGCTCCGCGAGACGCTGCACTTCGCCAAGCCAGTGGGTGAAGCGGGTTAACGAATCATAACCACGTCCGGTTAACGTCTGGCTCAGCCCCATGTCGAAGCTGGCGGTAAACATACTTTTGTTGCGGGTCATCGCCCACTCGCCGAGCTTTTGCAGCGTCGCCGGGCCAATCTCGCGTTTAGGCGTATTCACGATGCGCAGAAACGCGCTGTCGTCATCCGGGTTAGTGAGCACGCGCAGATAGGCCAGCAGATCTTTGATTTCTGGCCGCGAGAAGAACGACGTGCCGCCCGATATTTTGTACGGAATGCGGTTCTGCATCAGCATCTTTTCAAAGACGCGCGACTGGTGATTGCCGCGATAGAGGATCGCGTAATCCTTATATTCGGTTTTGTTGACGAAGTGGTGAGCGATGAGTTCGCCCGTCACGCGCTCCGCTTCATGATCCTCATTGTTGGCGCTGAGCACTTTCAGCTCCGTGCCGTAGCCCAGTTCGGAGAAGAGACGCTTCTCAAATACGTGCGGGTTATTGGCAATCAGGATGTTTGCCGCCTTCAGGATACGCCCGGAGGAGCGGTAGTTTTGCTCCAGCTTAATCACCTGCAGGGCCGGGAAATCTTTGCTCAGCAGCACCAGGTTTTGTGGGCGCGCACCGCGCCAGGAGTAAATTGACTGGTCGTCGTCGCCTACCACGGTGAAACGCGCGCGCTGCCCCACCAGCAGCTTCACCAGCTCGTACTGGCTGGTGTTGGTGTCCTGATATTCATCCACCAGCAGGTAGCGGATTTTGTTCTGCCAGCGCTCGCGCACCTCTTCATTGCGCTGCAGCAGCAGCGTGGGCAGCAGGATCAGATCGTCAAAGTCCAGCACGTTGCACGCTTTCATATGCGCATCGTACAGACCGTAGCAGTGGGCGAAGATCCGATCCCGTTCACCTTTGGCGATCGCCGCGGCCTGGGCCGGCGTCATCAGATCGTTTTTCCAGTTAGAGATCGTCGAGATCAGCTGCTGCAATAGCACTTTGTCATCTTCGATCAGCCCCTCGGTGAGCTCTTTGAGCAGCGCCACCTGATCGGTGTCATCGAAGAGAGAGAAGTTGGACTTCATTCCCAGCGCCGCATACTCGCGTTTAATGATATCCAGCCCCAGCGTGTGGAAGGTGGAGATCATCAGGCCGCGCGCCTCTTTACGACCCAGCGTCTGACCGACGCGCTCTTTCATCTCGCGCGCCGCTTTATTGGTAAAGGTGACCGCCGCAATGTGTCGCGCCTGATACCCGCAGTTGTGGATCAGATGGGCGATTTTGTTGGTGATCACGCGGGTTTTACCCGAACCGGCCCCTGCCAGCACCAGGCATGGTCCAGTAACGAATTCGACCGCTTGTTGTTGTCCAGGGTTTAAACGCATGGGAGTGTTGCTCAATCTTCGAACGGGGTGTGGATTGTAGCAGAAAGCCGGGCGCAGATTTACCGGCTAATGATAAAGTGGAGAAATCGCGTTTAACCCGTAGAGCAGAACCATGAAAAAGACCGCAGCAGCCCTGCATATTCTGGTAAAAGAAGAGAAACTGGCTCAGGAGATCCTGGCCAAGCTGGAGCGCGGCATCAGCTTTGATCATCTGGCGAAGCGTTACTCTAAATGCCCGTCCGGACGCAATGGCGGGGATCTCGGCGAGTTTCAACAAGGTGCGATGGTCGGCCCGTTCGATCGGGCGGTCTTTAGCTGCCCGCTTCTGAAGCCCTACGGCCCGGTAAAAACCAAATTTGGCTACCATATCATTAAGGTGCTATATCGCCGCTGACGCGTGATATATTGCGCCCCGATTTATTTCAACCTATTCAAGGCACGATCATGGCAAAAACAGCAGCAGCAGTGCACATCCTCGTTAAAGAAGAGAAACTGGCTTTAGATCTTCTGGAGCAGATTAAAAACGGTGCCGACTTCGGCAAGCTGGCGAAGAAGCACTCCATCTGCCCGTCAGGCAAACGCGGCGGCGATCTGGGTGAGTTCCGTCAGGGCCAGATGGTTCCGGCGTTCGATAAAGTGGTGTTCTCCTGCCCGGTGCTGGAGCCAACCGGCCCGCTGCATACCCAGTTCGGGTATCACATTATTAAAGTACTGTATCGGAAATAAACAACAAGGCCTTCTCTAAGAGAAGGCCTTTAATGTTTGCACCCTCTCCCCGTGGGAGAGGGGCGGGGTGAGGGCATCAGCCCGCCCCTGTTGTTAACCCGCTACCGCAATACGCTTCATATCGGTCATGTAGCCACGCAGTTTGTGGCCCACTTTCTCGATCTGGTGGCTGCGAATCGCTTCGTTAACATCACGCAGCTGCGCGTTATCCACCGCACCTTCCGCAATCGCTTTACCCAGATCGCCCGTCTGCAGAGTGGTCATAAACTCTTTCAGCAGCGGTACGCAGGCGTAAGAGAACAGGTAGTTACCGTATTCTGCGGTATCAGAGATCACCACGTTCATTTCGTACAGACGCTTACGGGCGATGGTGTTCGCGATCAGCGGCAGCTCGTGCAGTGATTCGTAGTACGCAGACTCTTCGATGATACCGGAATCCACCATGGTTTCGAACGCCAGCTCAACGCCTGCTTTCACCATCGCGATCATCAGAACGCCTTTATCGAAGTACTCCTGCTCGCCGATTTTACCTTCATACTGTGGCGCGGTTTCGAACGCGGTTTTACCGGTCTCTTCACGCCAGGTCAGCAGTTTCTTATCGTCGTTCGCCCAGTCTGCCATCATGCCGGAAGAGAACTCGCCGGAGATGATGTCGTCCATGTGTTTCTGGAACAGCGGCGCCATGATGGTCTTCAGCTGTTCAGACAGCGCGTAAGCACGCAGTTTTGCCGGGTTGGACAGACGATCCATCATCAGCGTAATACCGCCCTGCTTCAGCGCTTCGGTGATGGTTTCCCAGCCGAACTGAATCAGTTTTTCCGCGTAGGCCGGGTCTGTACCTTCTTCCACCAGTTTGTCGAAGCACAGCAGAGAACCGGCCTGCAGCATGCCGCACAGAATGGTCTGCTCACCCATCAGGTCAGATTTCACTTCGGCAACGAAGGAAGATTCCAGCACGCCCGCACGGTGGCCGCCGGTCGCCGCTGCCCACGCTTTGGCAATCGCCATGCCTTCGCCTTTCGGATCGTTTTCCGGGTGAACCGCGATCAGGGTCGGCACGCCGAAGCCACGTTTGTACTCTTCACGTACCTCGGTACCCGGGCACTTCGGCGCCACCATCACCACGGTGATGTCTTTACGGATCTGCTCGCCCACTTCAACGATGTTGAAGCCGTGGGAGTAACCCAGCGCGGCGCCGTCTTTCATCAGCGGCTGTACGGAACGCACAACGTCAGAGTGCTGTTTGTCCGGGGTCAGGTTAACAACCAGATCCGCCTGCGGGATCAGCTCTTCGTAGGTGCCCACTTTGAAGCCGTTTTCGGTCGCTTTACGCCAGGAAGCACGCTTCTCGGCGATCGCTTCTTTACGGAGGGCGTAGGAGATATCCAGACCGGAGTCACGCATGTTCAGGCCCTGGTTCAGACCCTGTGCGCCACAGCCGACGATGACCACTTTTTTACCCTGAAGGTAGCTCGCGCCATCGGCAAATTCATCGCGCGCCATGAAGCGGCATTTGCCCAGCTGCGCCAGCTGCTGGCGCAAGTTCAGTGTATTAAAGTAGTTAGCCATGGGTGATACCTCGTGATGTTGTGTGTCTTATTGTTCGGTTCGCGTTTCAGCGAGAATGTACCCACATTACAACAGGAAATTTATTGCGGAAATTGATATATTCACAACGTCATGTTGCAATTTTTGCAATGTAAAAAGAGGGAGTGGAATCTGTGGATTTACGCGATCTGAAAATGTTCCTGCACCTGGCGGAAAGCCGCCATTTTGGCCGCAGCGCACGGGCGATGCACGTTAGCCCCTCCACGCTTTCACGCCAGATCCAGCGCCTTGAGGAAGACCTCGGCCAGCCGCTGTTCGTGCGCGATAACCGCACCGTCACCCTCACGGAAGCGGGTGAAGAGCTGCGCATTTTTGCCCAGCAGACGCTGTTGCAGTACCAGCAGCTGCGGCACTCGATTGACCAGCAGGGGCCGTCACTTTCCGGCGAACTGCATATTTTCTGCTCCGTGACCGCCGCCTATAGCCATCTGCCGCCCATTCTCGACCGATTCCGCGCGGCGCATCCGTCGGTTGAAATTAAGCTCACCACCGGCGACGCCTCCGACGCAATGGAAAAAGTGGTGACGGGCGAAGCGGATCTCGCCATTGCCGGGAAGCCCGAAACTCTGCCGGGCGCGGTAGCGTTCTCGATGCTGGAGAATCTGGCGGTGGTGCTGATTGCCCCGGCGCTGCCCTGCCCGGTGCGTAACCAGGTATCGGTAGATAAACCGGACTGGTCGACGGTGCCGTTTATCATGGCCGATCAGGGGCCGGTGCGCCGCCGCATCGAGCTGTGGTTCCGCCGTCAGAAAATCAGCAATCCGTCGATTTACGCCACGGTCAGCGGCCACGAGGCGATGGTGTCGATGGTGGCGCTGGGCTGCGGCGTGGCGCTGCTGCCGGAAGTGGTGCTGGAAAACAGCCCCGAACCGGTGCGCAATCGCGTGATGATTCTGGAGCGCAGCGACGAGAAGACGCCGTTTGAGCTTGGCGTGTGCGCACAAAAAAAGCGGCTGCATGAGCCGCTAATTGATGCGTTCTGGACGATATTGCCGAACCACTAAAGCCGGGTGGCGCTGCGCTTACCCGACCTCAGCCCTTAGCCCGCGAGGAAGAAGCGGAAGGCCGGGTTATGGGTTTCGTCGTGGCACTCATAGCCCAGCTCGTTCAGCCGCGTTTCGAAATCCGGCTCGTGCTCGCCCAGTTCGAACGCCGCCAGCACGCGGCCGTAGTCGGTGCCGTGGCTGCGGTAGTGGAATAGTGAAATATTCCAGTGCGTGCCCAGCGTGTGCAGGAACTTGAGCAGCGCGCCCGGTGATTCCGGAAACTCGAAGCTGAACAGACGTTCCTTGAGCGGCTTTGATGGACGCCCGCCGACCATGTAGCGCACGTGCAGCTTCGCCATCTCATCGTCAGAGAGATCGACCACGCTGTAGCCGCCCTCATGCAGCAGGTTGAGGATCTCTTTGCGCTCCTCCACGCCGCGGCTCAGACGCACGCCGACAAAAATGCAGGCGTCTTTGGCATCGGCAAAACGGTAGTTAAATTCCGTCACCGAACGGCCGCCCAGCAGCTGGCAGAACTTCAGGAAGCTGCCCTTCTCTTCAGGAATCGTCACCGCCAGCAGCGCTTCCCGCTGTTCACCCAGCTCGCAGCGCTCGGAAACGTAGCGCAGACCGTGGAAGTTCACGTTCGCACCAGACAGCACGTGCGCCAGTCGCTCGCCGCGAATGTTGTGCTGCGCGATGTATTTCTTCATCCCCGCCAGCGCCAGCGCGCCTGACGGTTCCGCCACCGCACGCACATCTTCGAACAGATCCTTCATCGCCGCGCAGATGGCGTCGCTATCAACCGTGACGATATCGTCGAGATACTCCTGACACAGGCGGAAGGTTTCATCCCCAATGCGCTTCACCGCCACGCCCTCGGCAAACAGCCCGACGCGCGGCAGATCTACCGGATGACCCGCATCCAGCGCCGCTTTCAGGCAGGCAGAGTCTTCCGCTTCAACGGCAATGACTTTGATCTGCGGCATCAGCTGTTTGATCAGCACCGCCACGCCTGCGGCCAGGCCACCGCCGCCAACCGGAACGAAGACGCGGTCGAGATGGGCATCCTGCTGCAGCAGTTCCAGCGCCAGCGTGCCCTGCCCGGCAATCACCATCGGGTGGTCGAACGGCGGCACCCAGGTGAACCCCTGCTGCTGCGCCAGCTCAATCGCTTTGGCTTTGGCTTCGTCAAAGTTGGCGCCGTGGAGCAGCACTTCTCCGCCGAAACCGCGCACCGCGTCGACTTTGATATCTGCGGTAGCAACCGGCATCACGATCAGCGCCTTCAGCCCCAGACGAGCAGACGAGAACGCCACGCCCTGGGCGTGGTTGCCCGCCGACGCGGTAATCACGCCGCGCGCTTTTTGCTCGTCGGTCAGCCCGGCCATCATCGCGTAGGCGCCGCGCAGCTTAAAGCTGTGCACCGGCTGGCGGTCTTCGCGCTTGACCAGAATGACGTTGTCGAGGCGCGAAGAGAGTTTTTCCATTTTCTGCAGGGGCGTAACCTGCACGGCTTCATAGACCGGCGCGCGTAGCACCGCTCTCAGATATTCCGCCCCCTCAGGGGCGGCGGATAAGGGTTGTGACTCGGCCATCATTAGCCCCCAAGTTTAGATTTATCGCGCACCGCGCCTTTATCTGCACTGGTGGCAAGGCTCGCGTAGGCGCGCAGGGCGAAGGAGACTTCACGCTGGCGGTCTTTCGGCGTCCAGGCTTTGTCGCCGCGGGCCTCCTGCGCTTCACGACGGGCCGCAATTTCCTGGTCGCTCAGCTTCAGCTGAATGCCGCGATTCGGAATGTCGATTTCGATCAGGTCGCCGTCTTCGATGATGGCGATGTTGCCACCGCTTGCCGCTTCAGGGGAAACGTGGCCGATAGAGAGGCCGGAGGTGCCGCCGGAGAAACGTCCGTCGGTAATCAGCGCACACGCTTTACCGAGTCCCATAGATTTCAGGAAGGTGGTTGGGTAGAGCATCTCCTGCATGCCCGGGCCGCCTTTCGGTCCTTCGTAGCGAATAACAACCACGTCGCCTTCCACCACTTTGCCGCCGAGGATGGCATCTACCGCTTCATCCTGGCTTTCGTATACCTTCGCCGGACCGGTGAACTTCAGGATGCTGTCGTCCACGCCTGCGGTTTTCACGATGCAGCCGTTTTCCGCGAAGTTACCGTACAGCACGGCCAGACCGCCGTCTTTGCTGTAGGCATGTTCCAGCGAGCGGATGCAGCCTTCGGCGCGGTCATCGTCCAGCGTATCCCAGCGACAATCCTGCGAGAACGCCTGGGTGGTACGGATACCGGCAGGACCGGCGCGGAACATCTTTTTCACCGCGTCGTCTTTGGTCAGCATGACGTCGTACTGGTCCAGCGACTCAGGCAGCGTCAGGCCAAGCACGTTTTTCACGTCACGGTTCAGCAGCCCGGCGCGATCCAGCTCGCCCAGAATGCCCAGCACGCCGCCCGCGCGGTGTACGTCTTCCATATGGTACTTCTGGGTGCTCGGCGCGACTTTACACAGCTGCGGGACTTTGCGGGAGAGCTTGTCGATGTCGCTCATGGTGAAGTCGATTTCGGCTTCCTGCGCGGCGGCCAGCAGGTGCAGAACGGTGTTGGTGGAGCCGCCCATGGCGATATCCAGCGTCATCGCGTTCTCAAACGCAGCCTTGCTGGCGATGTTGCGCGGCAGCGCGCTGGCGTCGTCCTGCTCGTAGTAGCGTTTGGTCAGCTCAACGATGCGCTTACCGGCGTTGAGGAACAGCTGCTTACGGTCGGCGTGGGTCGCCAGCAGCGAGCCGTTACCCGGCTGAGAAAGACCCAGCGCTTCGGTCAGGCAGTTCATGGAGTTGGCGGTGAACATACCGGAACAGGAGCCGCAGGTCGGACATGCAGAGCGTTCCACCTGTTCGCTCTGCTCGTCAGAGACTTTCGGGTCCGCGCCCTGGATCATCGCATCGACCAGGTCGAGCTTGATGATTTTGTCGGAGAGCTTGGTTTTCCCCGCTTCCATTGGGCCGCCGGAGACGAAGATCACCGGAATGTTCAGGCGCAGAGAGGCCATCAGCATCCCCGGGGTGATTTTGTCGCAGTTGGAGATGCAGACCATCGCATCGGCGCAGTGGGCGTTCACCATGTACTCTACGGAGTCGGCGATCAGCTCGCGCGACGGCAGTGAATAGAGCATGCCCCCGTGCCCCATCGCGATACCGTCATCCACCGCAATGGTGTTGAACTCTTTCGCCACGCCGCCGGAGGCTTCGATTTGCTCGGCAACCAGCTTACCGAGATCGCGCAGGTGCACGTGGCCCGGTACAAACTGGGTGAAGGAGTTCACCACGGCGATAATCGGCTTGCCGAAATCGGCGTCGGTCATTCCGGTGGCGCGCCACAGCGCGCGGGCTCCCGCCATATTACGGCCGTGGGTGGTGGTGGCTGAACGATACTTAGGCATGCTTTATTGACTCCCGTCTGACTATTTAATGGGACGGTGCGTGCCGTCCCAAATTTATGCTTAGTGATTAACCTGATCCAACCAGCCGTATTTATCTTCTGTTTCGCCGGTGAAGAGGCCAAAGAACGCTTGCTGAATACGTTTGGTGACCGGACCGCAGCGGCCTTCGCCCACCTGGATACCGTCCACGCTGCGTACCGGCGTGATTTCAGCCGCGGTACCGGACATAAACACTTCATCTGCCAGATACAGGGATTCGCGGGACAGTACCTGCTCGCGTACTTCGATACCCAGATCTTTCGCCAGCTTGATGATGGCGTCACGGGTGATGCCCGGCAGCGCGGACGAGGTGAATGGCGGCGTGAACAAAATGCCGTCTTTCACTTCAAACAGGTTTTCACCCGCACCTTCAGAGATGTAGCCATTTACGTCGAGGGCGATACCTTCCTGATAGCCGTGGCGGCGCGCTTCGCTACCGACCAGCAATGAGGAGAGATAGTTCCCGCCTGCTTTCGCGGCGGTCGGGATAGTGTTTGGCGCAACGCGGTTCCAGGAAGAGACCATTGCGTCGATCCCCTGCTCCAGGGCTTCTGCCCCCAGGTAAGCACCCCACGGGAACGCGGCAATGATCACATCTGTGGTATAGCCGGCTGGCGGGTTCACGCCCATACCGACGTCACCCACGAAGACCAGCGGACGGATATAGGCGCTGGTCAGGTTGTTTTTACGGATCACGTCGCGGCAGGCTTCCATCAGCTCATCAACGCTTTGTGAAACCGGAAAACGATAAATTTTGGCTGAGTCATGCAGACGCTGCATGTGTTCGCGATGGCGGAACACCACTGGCCCTTTGTGAGAATCGTAGCAGCGGATGCCTTCAAATACGGAGGTACCGTAGTGCAGCGCGTGGGACATCACGTGGACCTTCGCGTCCTCCCAGCGAACCATCTCACCGTTGAACCAAATGTAATCAGCTTTTTTTGTCGTCATTTTTTCGTCCTGTCACGCTTAAGCGCGGATTTGTTGTGATGTGGTTGTGCTCTGGCAGATGGCAACATGGGCAACGTCTACCAGCTTTGATAACTGACTAAACAGTAAGTCGACCGACCGCGGGCTGGCAACGGTTAATTCGATACTGATATTCCGGGCGTCAGTGGCCGCCTCCATATTCATAGAGCAAATCTGAAAACCACGATGACGCACCACACGCAAAACGCGTTCTAAGGTTTCCGGGTTGAAGCGAGCCTGTACGGCGACCTGATGCTGCATCATGATAATTTCTCCATCATTTGTGAGTTACTGGCACCAGGCGGTACCAACGGCCAGACGTTCTCGAGTTCGTCGATTGAGACATGAAGCAGGTAAGGCCCATCGCTGTTCAGCATGGTGTCGAGCGCCGCTTCAACCTGATCTTTACGGGTGATGTGCTGACCAGGGATGCCAAAGGCGCTGGCCAGGGTGAGGAAATCGGGGTTATCGGTGAGAGTCGTTTCGCTGTAACGCTCCTGGAAGAACAGCTGTTGCCACTGGCGAACCATCCCTAAACGCTGGTTATCAAGCAACACGATCTTCAGCGGTAACTGCTTGCGCTTAACGGTGCCGAGCTCCTGAACGTTCATCATGAAGGAGCCGTCACCGGAGATACAGATAACGGTATCGTTCGGGCGGGCAACCTGCGCGCCAACGGCTGCCGGCAGACCGAAGCCCATGGTACCCAAGCCGCTGGAGGTGATGAAGTTTTCCGGACGGGTGTAGGTCATGTGCTGCGCGGACCACATCTGGTGCTGGCCTACGTCGGTGGTGACGACGCTGTCAGCCGGTTTACGGTCGGACAACTGCTTCAACAGCAGCGGCGCGTAGATGGCCTCGCCGGGGTGGTCGTAACGCCAGGCATGCTCGGCGCGCATATCAGCGGTGTGCTGACGCCATGCGTTGATATCCAGCGGCTGCTGCAATGCCGGTAACAGCGCGTTGAGATCGCCCTGCAAGGCGACATGCGCCTGACGCAGCTTGTTCATTTCCGCCGGGTCGATATCCATATGGATGACTTTGGCGTTCGGCGCAAAGGTATTCAGCTTGCCGGTGACGCGGTCGTCAAAACGGGCACCTACGGCGATGAGCAGATCGCACTCCTGCACCGCCAGGTTTGCCGCTTTGGTGCCGTGCATCCCCAGCATGCCCAGATAGTAGGGGTAATCCGCGTCGACTGCACCGAGACCTTTCAACGTGCAGGTCGCTGGCATCTGCGTTGTTGCGATAAATTCGCGCAGGGCAGGAACGGCCTGTGCCATGCCGACGCCACCGCCGACGTACAGCATTGGCTGTTTCGCCTGGGCCAGCATCTGACGGGCCTCTTCAACTTCCGCTTCCGGAAAGGCATCGTCGCTTTCAACGGTAGAGAAGTGCGGTTCCAGTTCGCCGAGTGCCACCTGGATATCTTTCGGGATATCGACCAGTACCGGACCAGGACGACCTGAGTTTGCCACGTCGAACGCTTCTGCCATTACGCGCGGCAGCTCTTCCAGAGACTGGACGAGGAAGCTGTGTTTGGTGCAGGCCAGCGATAAACCGAGGACGTCGACTTCCTGAAAAGCATCGGTACCGATGAACGGAGACGCCACCTGCCCGGTGATGGCGACAACGGGAACGGAATCCAGCAGCGCGTCAGCCAGGCCGGTGATCAGGTTCGTTGCGCCCGGGCCTGAAGTCGCCATACACACGCCGGTTTTACCGGTCGCGCGGGCATAACCGATGGCTGCCATCGCTGCGCCCTGCTCGTGTCGGCACAAGAGATGTTCCACGCCGCCGTCATACAGTGCATCGTAAATCGGCATAATTGCGCCACCCGGATAACCGAATACGGTTTCGACTCCCTGCGCGCGCAACGCATGTACTACCCACTGTGCCCCATTCATAGTTAGTTCCCCGTCATAAATCGGGAGAAACAGAATTTTGTGCTAGTCGTCATTCTCTGCTCCTCATTTACGTTTTTTAGTCATAAAAAAACCCCCGGACCTTTCGGTGCGGGGGTCTTAGTTCGTTAAGGCTTGATTTCTAAGCCTTTCCTCGTCCAAGTGCAGCCCCGCACGGTGGGATAATAATCACCACCACGCTAATCACGACCAGGCTAATCACTCGTAGAAGGGCTGTCATTTTCAGTTCTTTTTGCATCTTGTTCGAAGGAATACCTAAAGAGTTATCACAGTTTTTAAATCAAACACAAGATTTATTTATGACGAATTTGATTAGGTAGCGAATCATATTTCTAAAAACCGTTGTTTTATATATGGAAATTAGAAAATGAATATTTTTCATTTTTTCACTGCGGTTCTTACCGTCAAACGGTGCTTTTTATATTCTGCGAGGAGGTTTCCACGGTTATGCAAGGGTTTCAGTGTGCGCTTAAAATCTCTGAACGGGCGGCGTAAATTCGCAAAATGACGCTAAACAGACAAAACCGGCGCTGGCATAGTCACACCAGGAGGTAGTGCAAATGTCACTGTCAGTTGTTTATACGCGTGCGGCTCTCGGGGTAAAGGCACCGCTTATTTCCGTCGAGGTTCATTTGAGCAATGGGCTACCCGGACTCACTCTTGTCGGGTTACCTGAAACGACGGTTAAAGAGGCCAGGGATCGCGTTCGAAGCGCAATAATAAATAGCGGTTATACCTTCCCCGCGAAGAAGATCACCATCAACCTTGCCCCCGCCGATCTGCCTAAAGAGGGGGGACGATACGATTTACCTATCGCCATTGCCCTTCTCGCGGCCTCTGAGCAGCTTAATACGACACGGCTAGGCTCGTATGAGTTCGTTGGCGAACTCGCGCTTACAGGCGCGTTAAGAGGCGTTCCCGGTGCGATATCGGGAGCGCTGGAAGCCATACGAGCAGGACGGCAAATCATTGTCGCCAATGAAAACGCATCAGAAGTGAGTCTTATCGCCGAGAAGGGGTGTCTCATCGCAGGGCATTTACAGGAAGTTTGTGCCTGGCTGGAAGGGCGTCATGAACTGTCCGAGCCGGAGGAGTGTGATGATGCTATAGCGGATGCACCAGAGGATCTCAGCGAGATTATGGGGCAGGAGCAAGGGAAACGGGCGCTGGAGATTACGGCTGCAGGTGGACACAATCTTCTGTTAATTGGCCCGCCGGGTACGGGTAAAACCATGCTGGCAAGCAGGTTGAGTGGGTTACTTCCACCGCTCAATAATCATGAAGCGCTGGAAAGTGCCGCCATATATAGCCTTATCAGTTCGACGTCGTTGCAAAAACAGTGGCGCCGTCGTCCTTTTCGTTCCCCGCATCATAGCGCTTCACTGACGGCAATGGTCGGCGGCGGGGCGATTCCGGGGCCGGGAGAGATCTCGCTGGCACACAATGGCATTCTGTTTCTTGATGAGCTGCCTGAGTTTGAGCGCCGAGTGCTGGATGCACTGAGGGAGCCCATTGAATCCGGTGAGATACATATCTCACGCACGCGAGCCAAAATAAGCTATCCCGCGCAGTTTCAGCTGGTCGCGGCGATGAATCCCAGCCCGACGGGTCACTACCAGGGAAACCATAACCGCTGTACGCCAGAGCAGACGTTGCGCTATCTGGGTAAGTTATCCGGCCCGTTCCTCGACCGTTTCGATTTATCCCTCGAAATTCCCCTTCCCCCGCCGGGTCTGCTCAGGCAAACGGGCATAACGGGTGAAAGCTCAGCGGAGGTACGCGAACGGGTGATTGCAGCCCAGACGCGGCAGTACGCTCGTCAGAACAGGCTGAATGCACGGCTGGATAACGCCGGGATCCGGCAGTTTTGTTCTCTTAACGTTGAGGATGCGGGCTGGCTGGAGGAGACGTTGACGCGGTTCGGACTGTCCATACGTGCGTGGCAGCGTTTGCTGAAGGTGGCCAGAACTATTGCTGACGTGGAGGGGTGCACTGACATTGAGAGGAAACATTTGCAGGAGGCGCTGAGCTACCGCGCTATCGATCGTTTGCTGCTGCATTTGCAGAAATTGCTGGCATAAAAAAAGGGGCCGTAGCCCCTTCTCTTTATTTTAGTCATCAGACTCGGTGTAGTCTTCTGCACCTTCCATCTGCGGCTTACCGCCAGACAGCGTATGGAAGCGCTTAGGACGCTTAATGCGCGCCATGTACTTGATCCATACGCGTTCCGCTTCAGACTCCGGCTCACGCTCACCACGGCAAACAGAAACAAACTGTTTTTCGTCTTCGGTTGCAGGTTCACGCTTACCCAGATCCAGCTCGTTAAAGGCATAACCATGGCGCTCAAGCAGTTGAGCTTCTTTGATGGTGAAATCGCCGTGACGAGAGAACCCGCGCGGATAATGTTTATTGTCGAAAAAACGATTAGTCGTCGTAAAGCTTTCCGCCATCCTACACGCTCCTAATTCTTTGGCCGAGCTATTTATGGCGCGGAGTATTAGTTACGCTTGACAGAGTGTAAAACAAAACATTTAAATCATAACGACAAATAATTTTGCGGAGAAAGATGTGGATACGGAATTGCTTAAAACTTTCCTTGAAGTGAGCAGAACACGCCACTTTGGGCGAGCAGCTGAAGCCCTTTACCTGACGCAGTCAGCAGTCAGTTTTCGTATTCGACAGCTGGAAAATCAACTGGGTGTGAATCTTTTTACCCGCCATCGCAACAATATTCGCTTAACGCCTGCCGGTGAGAAACTGCTGCCGTATGCAGAAACGCTGATGAATACCTGGCAGGCGGCACGTAAAGAGGTAGCACATACTTCGAGGCATAATGAGTTCTCGATAGGAGCCAGCGCTTCTCTGTGGGAATGCATGCTAAGTCAGTGGCTTACCCGGCTGTATCATTCACACGGCCATCTGCAATTTGAAGCCAGAATTGCACAGCGGCAGTCGCTGGTTAAGCAACTTCATGAGCGCCAGCTTGATCTTCTGATCACAACCGAAGCCCCCAAGATGGACGAATTTAGCAGCCAGATTGTGGGCCAGTTTGGCCTGGCACTTTATGCGTCTGAACCTTCGATGATGAAGGCAGACCTGACCTATTTACGCCTGGAATGGGGGCCGGATTTTCAGCAGCACGAGACGGGACTGATTGCACCTGATGATGTTCCGCAGTTAACGACCAGCTCGGCAGAGATCGCCTGTCAGCAGCTGCCCCTGCTGAAAGGTTGTACCTGGTTACCTGTTCGCTGGGCAGACACTAAAGCAGGGCTGCACACCGTGATGGATTCCACCACGCTTACCAGGCCGCTGTATGCAATTTGGCTGCAAAACAGTGATAAGCAATCACAGATAAAAGATCTATTAAAAATCAATGTAATGGATTGATGCATCAGCCAGCAGGGATGCTGGCTGAAAATTAAGAAGAGAGTTTTCTGCAGTGTTTCAGGCAAAAAAAATCCTTTGCCGAAGCAAAGGATTCTATATGGCAGGGGCGGAGAGACTCGAACTCGCGACACCCGGTTTTGGAGACCGGTGCTCTACCAACTGAGCTACGCCCCTAAAGTTTTTTTTTGCCATTAAGCCTGCCAACAAGGCAGGCTTAATGTCTTAATAAGTGGCGGAACGGACGGGACTCGAACCCGCGACCCCCTGCGTGA
>NZ_JUMS01000139.1:0-8616 GCF_001059415.1 Enterobacter sp. 940_PEND | reverse complement strand
ACCTCAAAAACACCATCATACACTAAATCAGTAAGTTGGCACCATTACCCAGGACGTAAAACGGACTATTACCATTTTGACAGGATCGACGACATCGGGCTGATGATGCGCCTGGTGAATCAATCAGGCTTGAACCTGAATTCGCTGGTTGACGATGTCGGGGCGCAAATCAGCGGGATTGGCACCATCAGCCAGCAGGTCGCGAAAGAAGGTGCGGCGCTGCAAACGCGTTCAGAAGAGACCGCAGACTTTCTGCAGCAAACCGCGTCAGCGGTGGAAGAGATCGCCAGCGCGGTGAAGCAGACGGCAGAAACCGCGAAAGAAGCCACGGAGATGGCGGATCGCACCCGCGACAGCGCCCACCGCGGTGAAGCGATGATGAAAGAGACCATCGGTATGATGCAATCCGTGTCGCAGGATAACAGCCAGATCGTCGATATTATCAGCGTTATCGATCGTATCGCCTTCCAGACCAACATTCTTGCGCTGAATGCGGCCGTGGAAGCGGCGCGTGCGGGTGAAGCCGGGCGCGGTTTTGCCGTGGTGGCGGCTGAGGTGCGCAATCTTGCGCAGCACTCCGCGACGGCGGCGAAAGAGATCAAAGCGCTGATTGAGAAAAACGTCGCCAGCGTCAACGCAGGCGTGGAGAAGGTAGAACAAACCGAAACGCAGCTGACGGTCATGATCGACAACGTGCTGCGGGTCTCCTCCCTGATTAAGGAGATCGGCCACGCCACGCAGGAGCAAACCCAGGCGCTGACGCTCATCAACGCATCCATCTCCCGTATCGGCGCAATGACCCACAACAATACGGGGATGGTGGATAACGTCACTCACGCCGCGAATCACCTGACGCAGCGCACCACGCGCCTGCAGCAGGCGATTGCCGTTTTTGGCGGTTAGCCGTTCGGATACTGCTCGTCGGTGACTTTTTCCAGCCATGCAACCGGGCTGCCGTTAACGGATTCGGCGATGGCAATATGCGTCATCGCCGTTTGCGCGCTTGCGCCGTGCCAGTGCTTTACGCCGGGTGGGATCCAGGCGATATCGCCCTGATTCAATATTTCCGCCGCTTTGCCCCACTCCTGTAACCAGCCGCGACCCTGCGTCACAATCAGCGTTTGCCCAAGGGGATGCGTATGCCACGCGGTGCGCGCGCCCGGCTCAAAGGTCACGGTTGCCCCGCCGACGCTGGCAGGTTCGCTCGCCTGAAATGGCGCGTCAATGCGGACGGTGCCGGTGAACCAGGCTTCCGGCCCTTTTGCTGAAGGTAGTGATCCGCTGCGGATAATTTTCATCTTATGCTCCTCGTTTACTGTTGCGTTAACAGTAGCGCAAAGCAATCCGGAGCATTAGCGTGCATAATCAGATAGGAAATATGATTGAAATTCATAAATAGAGGCAATCGCGATGCTAAAAGATAATTTCAACGACCTCCTCTCTTTTATGGTAGTCGCCAGCGAGCGCAGCTTTACGCGCGCGGCGGCGCAGCTGGGCGTCTCGCAATCGGCGCTGAGTCATGCCATGCGCAAGCTTGAAGCGCGGCTCGACGTTCGCCTGTTAACCCGCACAACCCGCAGCGTTGTTCCCACCCAGGCGGGTGAGCAGCTTTTTACGCGCTTAAGCCCGCATCTGCTGGAGATCGAACAGGAACTCACGGCGCTTCGCAGCGCACGCGACAAACCCGCAGGCGCTATCCGCATCGTCGCCGGCGAACACGCGATGGACGCCGTGCTCTGGCCGGTACTGAAGGCGTTTATGGTGCAGTATCCTGACATTAACGTCGAAGTGACGGTCGACAATGGCCTGACGGATATCGTCGATGGCCGTTTCGACGCGGGAGTACGCCTGGGTGAACAGGTGGCAAAAGATATGATTGCGGTACGGATAGCGCCGGATATGCGCATGGCCGTGGTCGATTCTACGGACTATCTGGCTCGCTTAGCGTGCCGCAGACGCCGGAGCAGCTCGCTGACCACCGCTGCATCAACATGCGCCTGCCCACGCGCGGCGGACTGTATCACTGGGAATTTGAACGCGACGGGCGCGAGCTTCGCGTGCGGGTTGAGGGGCAGCTTACGCTGAGCAGCCTGTCGCAGCGCATCGACGCCGCTGAGAATGGACTCGGATTAGCCTACGTGCCGGAGGCGTCGGTTCTGGAGGCGCTTAATCACGGACGGCTGGTCAGGGTCCTTGAATCGTGGTGCCCTACCTTCGAGGGATATCACCTTTATTATCCGAGCCGTCGCCAGCACACTACCGCTTTCAGGTTACTGTTAGATGCTCTGCAGCAGTCAAAATCTTTACCACCTGGTAATAATTAAGAGATTCTGATGATTAAATAATCAACCCGCCGCATGTTTTGTCTAAAAACTCACCACGATTCAGCGTGTTGTGATCGCCGTCTGCTCTGACCACACGATTTCCTTCGACGTGCATCACTTTCGGCACGGTTATATTTTGCGTCGCTTATGAATTGCAGGTAGGATGCCTCGCCATGTTTCGCCTTATCCATACGCAGAATGACTGGGAAGGCGACATGTGTTTGCGCAGAAGCAATCGTTTGTATTGCGCTCTGCCAGGCAGGACTATCACGATAATGGTTCAGACAGGCAAACAGGTAACTCAATGAAAACAAGCAATAAAAGCGCAGCCGATCATCATGCTGCTAAACGTCGCTGGTTGAACTCCCACGAAGAGGGCTACCACAAAGCGATGGGCAACCGTCAGGTTCAAATGATCGCCATCGGCGGCGCTATCGGAACGGGTCTGTTTTTAGGTGCGGGTGCGCGTCTGCAAATGGCTGGCCCTGCTCTCGCCCTGGTCTATCTGGTGTGCGGGATCTTCTCTTTCTTTATTCTTCGTGCGCTGGGCGAACTGGTACTGCATCGCCCTTCCAGCGGAAGCTTCGTCTCTTACGCCCGTGAATTCCTCGGTGAAAAAGCGGCCTACGTTGCGGGCTGGATGTACTTCGTCAACTGGGCGATGACCGGTATTGTCGATATCACCGCCGTTGCGCTGTATATGCACTACTGGGGCGCGTTTGGCGATGTGCCGCAGTGGGTCTTTGCGCTTGGCGCGCTGGCGATTGTCGGCACCATGAACATGATCGGCGTGAAGTGGTTCGCGGAGATGGAGTTCTGGTTTGCGCTGGTTAAAGTGCTGGCCATCGTGGTGTTCCTGGTCGTGGGTACCGTCTTCCTCGGCAGCGGCAAGCCGCTGGACGGCAATGCCACCGGCTTCCACCTGATAACCGATAACGGCGGATTCTTCCCGCACGGTCTGCTGCCTGCGCTGGTCCTGGTTCAGGGCGTGGTGTTCGCCTTCGCCTCCATCGAACTGGTGGGTACCGCAGCAGGTGAATGTAAAGATCCGCAGACCATGGTGCCAAAAGCCATTAACAGCGTGATCTGGCGTATCGGTCTGTTCTACGTCGGTTCCGTGGTGCTGCTGGTTCTGCTGCTCCCGTGGACTGCCTATCAGGCCGGTCAGAGTCCGTTTGTGACCTTCTTCTCTAAGCTGGGCGTGCCTTACGTTGGCAGTATCATGAACATCGTGGTTCTGACGGCAGCGCTCTCCAGCCTGAACTCAGGCCTTTACTCTACCGGCCGTATCCTGCGCTCTATGTCAATGGGCGGTTCTGCGCCGAAGTTCATGTCGAAAATGAGCAAGCAGCAGGTTCCCTATGCGGGGATTCTGGCAACGCTGGTGGTTTACGTCTTTGGCGTGTTCCTGAACTATCTGGTGCCGTCCCGCGTATTTGAGATCGTTCTGAACGTGGCTGCACTGGGGATTATCGCCTCCTGGGCTTTCATTGTGGTCTGCCAGATGCGTCTGCGCAAAGCGATCAAAGAAGGCAAAGCGGCTGATGTGAGCTTCAAGATGCCGGGCGCACCGGTGACCTCCTGGCTCACCCTGCTGTTCCTGTTCAGCGTGCTGGTGCTGATGGCGTTCGACTACCCGAACGGTACCTACACCATCGCGACCATTCCGCTGCTGGCGGTACTGCTGATTGCCGGCTGGTTCGGCGTGCGTAAGCGCGTTCACGAGATCCACAGCACCGCGCCGGTTCATCACGACGATGAAAAACACGACGCACCGCTGGTGGAAGAAATCTCGCGTTAAGCATCCGGTAAGCATTAAAAAGGGAAGGCAAATGCCTTCCCTTTTTTATCTTACAGCGCGATACGAATTACGTCGTCAGGCTGGGTGGCTTCCTGCTGGCGAGTGGATTTTTGTTTCACCGTCACGTACAGGGTTTTGCCATCCGCAGAGAGCGCCAGGCTGTTTGGGTAAACCGGCGTGTCGAAGGTTTTTGTGACCTTATACGTTTTCGCGTCAATCACGCTCACCTTACCGGCTTCACGGTGCGTCACGTAAACCTCATTGCGCGTTGGGTTAAACAGGACGGCCAGTGATTCAGGCGCGGCGATCTTCTCCATCACGCTGCCGTCTTTCAGGCTCACCACCAGCACTTCCGGCTGTTTTGAATCGGTCAGGAACGCGCGCTGGCCGGCGGTATCGAGGCTGATGTTCAGGTAGAAGTGCTCTTTGCCGTCATCCTGCACCTTTTTGCGGCTCAGGATTTTATTGGTCGCCGTATCAATGGTTACCAGCTCGCCGTCCGCATTCGTGGTGTACAGACGTTTTGCCTGCGCATCCAGCGCCAGGCCGGTGCTGTACGTACCGGTATTGGCAATGGTCTCTTTTAGCTTCAGCGTTGCGCCATCCACCACCCAAATCACGCTCTCTTTGCCGACACCGGTGATGTAAATCGTGTTGCTCGCGTCATCCGCCACCAGCTGACGCGGCTGCAGCGGTTTGACGGTTTCACTGCGCTGGCGATTATCGAGCACCAGTCGCCCTTTCACGTCGCCCGTTTTCGCATCGATGGCCGTCACCGCGCCGTTGAGGGTGTTGCCAAACCACAGGGTTTGCGTCGCGCCGTCGAGCGTGGCGCCAAAGGGTTTGAGATCGCTGTGAATCGCCTGCGTCACGTCCAGCGTAACCGGATCAAGGCGATAGATAACTCCGCCCTTATCGGTTTTGCGGCTTTGCGAGGTCGCCACCCACAGCGCATTCTCCTGCTGGCTGACCGCCATTTCATACGCCCCTTTGCCCACCGCTTTACGCAGCACCTCTTCGGCGGCATGCACCTGGAACGTCCCGGCAAGCAGTAAAGTGGCAGACAGCAGTGACAGGCTCAGACGCGGCGAGCACAGATGACGTAAAGACATAACAATTCCTTTTCTGAAAAGAGGGGTTTGGGCTGACATCACTTCCGGCAGACAACGTCATGGCATTGTCTTTTGATAATGAGAATAGTAATCATTAATGGACTGAATGTGGAGTTTTTCTTTCGCGCTTCGCCTTTCATTAACGCAATGTGCGGTTATAGTTTTCAAAACATTTACAAAACCTTTAACATGTATGGACATGTTCCATTTGGTTCGTTTATACACCACAACCGGTTTTATTCATGAAAATCATTTCTGCCCGTAAGGCCTCTCTCCCGCTGCTGCTGGTTCCCGTTATTTTGGCGCCGCTTAGCGCAATGAGCGCGGAAGAACAAACCATGATCGTCAGCGCCACGCCGCAAACCGTATCGGAGCTCGATACCCCGGCCGCTGTCAGCGTCGTTAACGGCGATGATATGCGCCAGGCCGCGCCGCGCATCAACCTGTCTGAATCTCTTGGCAGCGTCCCGGGACTGCAAATTCAGAACCGCCAGAACTATGCTCAGGATCTCCAGCTTTCAATGCGTGGGTTTGGTGCCCGCTCAACGTTTGGCGTGCGCGGTATCCGTATGTACGTCGACGGTATCCCTGCCACCATGCCGGACGGACAGGGCCAGACCTCCAACATCGATCTCTCCAGCGTGGAGAGCGTTGAAGTGCTGCGCGGCCCCTTCTCGGCCCTGTACGGCAACGCCTCCGGAGGCGTGATTAACATCAACACCCAGACCGGGCAGCAGCCGCCAACCATTGAAGCCAGCAGCTATTACGGCAGCTACGGGACCTGGCGCTACGGCATGAAAGCCACCGGCGCGATGGGTGACGGCACCCACGCCGGGGACGTGGATTACACCGTTTCCACCACCCGTTTCACCACCAAAGGCTACCGCGACCACAGCGGCGCGCGGAAGAATCTGGCCAATGCCAAGCTGGGCGTGCGCATTGACGACGCGAGCAAGCTGACGCTGATCTTCAACAGCGTGGACATGAAGGCCAACGATCCGGGCGGGCTGAGCTATCAGGAATGGCAGAACAATCCGCGTCAGTCTCCACGCGGCGATCAGTACAATACCCGCAAGACCATCAAGCAGACCCAGGCCGGCCTGCGCTACGACCGCCAGCTCAGCGCTCAGGACGACCTCAGCGTGATGATGTACGCCGGCGAGCGTGAAATGACGCAGTACCAGTCGATTCCGTATCAGCCGCAGCTAAAACCCTCCCACTCCGGCGGCGTGATTGATATGCAGCGTCATTATCAGGGTATCGATACCCGCTGGACGCACCGCGGCGAGCTGCTGGTGCCGGTGACCTTTACTACCGGCCTGAACTACGAAAACCTGAGCGAAGATCGTCGCGGATACGAGAACTTCGTGATGAACAACGGCGTGCCGGATTACGGCGTGAAGGGTGACAAGCGTCGAAACGAACGTAACCTGATGTGGAACGTCGATCCTTACCTGCAAACCAGCTGGCAGCTGACGCAGAAGCTGTCTGTGGATGCGGGGGTGCGCTACAGCTCGGTATGGTTTGATTCCAACGACCATTACGTTACGCCGGGCAACGGCGATGACAGCGGTGACGCGAGCTATCATAAGTGGCTCCCGGCCGGTTCCGTGAAGTATGCGGTGACGGACGCATGGAACCTCTACGCTGCCGCAGGGCGTGGATTCGAAACGCCAACCATCAACGAGCTTTCCTATCGCGCCGATAACCAGGGCGGCCTGAACATCGGCCTGCAGCCGTCCACCAACAACACGTATGAAGTGGGCAGCAAAACCCGCATCGGCAATGGCCTGCTGACCGCGGCGCTGTTCCGCACCGATACGGATGATGAGATCGTGGTGGATGCAAGCTCTGGCGGGCGTACCAGCTATAAAAATGCCGGTAAAACCCGTCGTCAGGGGGTGGAAGTCTCCCTCGACCAGCAGTTTGCTGAGAACTGGAAGCTGAAGATGGCATGGACGTATCTGGATGCCACCTACCGGACTAACGTCTGCAGCGACGCAGACTGTAACGGTAACCGTATGCCGGGCATTGCCCGCAACATGGGTTACGCCTCGTTTGGCTGGCAGCCGGAGGAAGGCTGGTACGCGGGCTCTGACGTGCGCTACATGAGCGATATCATGGCCGACGACGAGAATACGGCGAAAGCGCCGTCGTATACTGTGGTCGGGCTGAACACCGGGTACAAATTCAACTACGGCAGCTGGGGCATGGATGTCTTTGGCCGCGTCGATAACCTGTTCGATAAAGAGTACGCGGGCTCGGTTATTGTCAACGAGTCTAACGGTCGTTATTACGAGCCAGCACCGGGCCGTAACTACGGGGTCGGGCTGTCGGTCTCTTATCGCTTCGAGTAAGCGAAAAGAAAAGTTTATCTTATTAATGAAATAACGCTCCTGATGGCAATAAACCATCAGGAGTTATTCACCAGATAAATAATTAGGGGCGGAATATAGTCGCTCTGCTAAATAATCTCTTAGTTAAAATATTGTCGCTGTAAAAGCAAATTCGCTTCATCAATCACCTTATCAATCGCCTTCTGGCAGGCAACAACATCTCTTCGCTCAAGGGCGGAAAGCAGTTCGTCATAGTGATATGTCGAGGCTTTGATGTCGTTAAGCTCCTGATGCAGATAGTTCATACAGGGCCCGATGCGCACCCAGAGCTGCTCAATTAAGGCATTGAGCGTTGGCATTTCTGCGTACTGATAAAGCGTAAACCGGAAGACGCGATTCGCATGCAATGCCTGCTGGACGTTCCCGTTGCGCATGGCCTCATGAAAGGCATCCGACAATTTGCGCAACGCCTCCAGTTTGCTATCAGACATATTCTGACAGGCTGCGGCGACCGCCATCGGCTCAAGCTGCTTGCGGATGGCGTTAATCTCGTTATAGCGCTCCAGCGTGACCTCCGGAACCAGAAATGCCTGTGCCGGCGTGGCGTGTAACGCCCCTGATGACACCAGGCGCAACAGCGCCTCGCGAACAGGGGTAATACTGGTTCCTAATTTATCGGCGATCTCTTTCGTAATCAGTCGTGCCCCAGGTTTGAGTGAGCCTGTAATTAACGCTCCTTTCAAACTGTGTTCAACTTGCATGGTAAGACTGACCCTTTGGGCTTTTTCTAAGTGGTCCAAATCAAGCATGTTCAATTCCTGTAGCTAAAACTTAATGCTATTTTTAAACGCCAGTTTTAATAAAACGACGCCGGTCCGATATATCCTGTATCGTCATGCCTGGTGGTGGGAAGTACGTAAAAACATCAAAAAAGCAAAATTTGTTTTTTTATTGGTTTCGGGCCCATCCGGGATGCGGACGCGAAATGCCATGTCCGTTAATTAAAGACAATATATCGTATCTTCACAAATAAATATGGCGGG
>NZ_JUMS01000138.1:0-355 GCF_001059415.1 Enterobacter sp. 940_PEND | reverse complement strand
GTAGTGTGGGGTCTCCCCATGTGAGAGTAGGGAACTGCCAGGCATCAAATAGAAGAACCCCGTACCGTAAGGTGCGGGGTTTTTTGCTTTGTGCGCAGAAAAGTCCGTTGGCGCTGTGCTTGCCGGGCCTGCGGGCTCAGTAGACCGAAAAAGGCAAAGCCGCCATCCGGCAACGCAGACCGCACGATCACACGGCAAAGAGAAACAGGAATACAAAGAAGGGATGTATAAACGCAGAAAAGCAAAAACCCAGCCATAGGCTGGGTTCTTTAAATAGTGGTGCCCGGACTCGGAATCGAACCAAGGACACGGGGATTTTCAATCCCCTGCTCTACCGACTGAGCTATCCGGGCAA